>JABIZW010000023.1 GCA_018666295.1 Halieaceae bacterium | reverse complement strand
CTTTGACGAGTTAAATCCCGATGGTGCGCGAATATCTAACCCCGACTTTTCGCTCAACAAGCCTGAATATGCAGGCGCATCGATTCTCTTAAGTCGAGAAAACTTTGGCTGTGGGTCCAGTAGAGAGCATGCAGTTTGGGCCTTGTGTCAATATGGTATTCAGTGCGTCATTGCCCCAAGTTTTGCGGATATCTTTAAAAATAACGCCTTTAAAAGTGGTTTATTGCCGGTGGAACTGTCGGAGGCGGCGGTCGACCACCTGTTTGCTCTCGTCAGTACAGGCAAACCTTTGAATTTAAGCGTCGATTTGAACGAAGAGGAAGTGCGTTTACCCAGTGGTGAGGCAGTACGATTCAGTGTCGATCCATTTCGACGGCAGTGCTTACTCAAAGGTCTTGACGATATCGGTATTACGCTTGAGCGAGTAGACGCTATCGCCACGTTTGAAGATAAGCATAGAGGCGTTCAGCCCTGGCTATTTAACGAGGTGGTCGTTTAATGCCGCATGATATTTTGCTGCTTCCGGGGGACGGTATAGGCCCCGAAGTGGTTTCTCAGGCAAGACGGGTTCTCGAGACCGCTGCGAAGCAGTTCACGATTGAACTCAATTTCGAGACTGCTGATTTGGGCGGTGTTGCTATCGATAATCACGGGGTTCCCTACCCAAGCTCAACCCGCGACCTGGCCAATAAGGTCGATGCCATACTACTGGGCGCTGTTGGGGGGCCTCAGTGGGATCACTTGCCGGCGGTTGACCGGCCGGAGCGCGGTCTTCTTGCGATACGGTCAGATCTCGATCTGTTTTGCAATCTGCGGCCGGCGCTTTTGTATCCGCAGCTTGCACAGGCATCAAGTCTCAAACCTGAGCTCGTCGCCGGTCTTGATTTATTAATAGTAAGAGAACTGACCGGTGGGATTTACTTTGGTGAGCCTCGTGGCGTAACGCTTGACGATCAGGGTTTAAGGCGTGGGTATAACACCGACGTCTACGACGAGCGCGAGATTGAAAGAATTGCGCGTCTTGCCTTTGGATTTGCTCAAAAGCGAGGTGGACGTCTTTGCTCCGTGGATAAAGCCAATGTTCTAGAAGTGACAATGCTATGGCGAGAAGTCGTTTCCGAGGTGGCCGCTGACTTTCCCGGGATTGAACTCAGTCACTTGTATGTCGACAATGCGGCGATGCAATTAGTCAGGGCTCCAAAGCAATTCGATGTGATGCTTACGGGTAACCTTTTTGGCGATATTTTATCCGACACTGCAGCGATGCTAACGGGATCGATTGGTATGTTGCCCTCAGCGTCCTTGAATTCAGCGTCCAGAGGGCTTTATGAACCGGTGCACGGTTCAGCGCCTGATATTGCCGGCGATGACACGGCCAATCCGTTAGCGACTATTTTGTCTGCCGCTATGTTGCTACGGTACTCGCTGAACGAAGACGCCGCAGCTCAGGCGATCGAATCTGCAGTTGAGAGGGTGCTGGATCAGGGTTTGAGGACCGTAGATATCGCCGGCGAGGGTGACGATATCCTCGGTACAGAGGCTATGGGTAGCGCCGTCGTCGCAGCAATGTCTGCTTAATCGGTTTGGGGGGAAATCGTAGTGAAAAAATTTAATGTGGCCATTGTCGGTGCAACCGGTGCTGTTGGTGAAGTGCTGATCGAGCTACTTGAGAAGCGTAACTTCCCTGTTGAGAACCTTTATCTACTCGCCTCCGAGCGTTCGGCGGGTAGTAGTGTATCTTTTGCCGGTAAGCGTTTGACCGTTCAGAATCTGGCTGAATTTGACTTCTCGCAAGCCGATATCGGGCTCTTTTCTGCGGGCGGTTCGATCAGTGAGGAGTACGCGCCAAAAGCCGCCGCCGCTGGCTGTATTGTGATCGACAACACCTCGCATTTCCGACGGGATGAGGACATCCCCTTGGTCGTGCCGGAGGTAAACCCTGAGGCTATAGCGCGGTACACTGCAAGAAATATTATTGCGAATCCCAACTGCTCGACGATTCAGATGTTGGTGGCTCTGAAGCCAATCTATGACGCAGTGGGTATTGCGCGTGTCAATGTAGCGACGTATCAAGCGGTGAGTGGAACGGGTAAGTCTGCGATTACAGAGCTCGCCGCTCAAACGGCACGACTGTTGAACGGTCAACCTGCTCAGTCGAAGGTATTCCCCAAGCAAATTGCATTTAACGCGCTCCCACAAATCGACACTTTTCAAGAAAATGGCTACACCCGTGAAGAAATGAAAATGGTGTGGGAAACGCAGAAAATTCTCGAAGATGACTCGATAAGGGTTAATCCCACATGTGTTCGCATTCCTGTTTTTTATGGGCACTCTGAGGCAATTCATCTTGAGACGCGCGAGCCTATAACGAGTGAGCAGGCCACCGCGCTTCTGGCATCCGCGCCGGGGGTGCAAGTGGTCGATACGCGCGCAGATGGGGGATATCCCACGCCCATTACCGAGGGGGCCGGTGGCGACGCGGTTTATGTAGGCCGTATCCGTGCTGACATCAGTCACTCCCAAGGGCTCAATTTATGGGTTGTCTCGGATAACCTTCGCAAGGGCGCGGCGTTGAACTCGATTCAGATTGCGGAAGCGTTGATCGCAAATTACCTCTGACAAGCATGACAGACTGACTTATGATGTTTGCACGTTAACAACGCACACAACGCCATGAAGTTTTGGGTAGTTACACTAACAACGGTTCTATTGTCTTTGACAGTGCGCATGAGTTGGGCCATCGGTCTTGGCGATATTGCGACACAGTCGTTCGTCAATGGACCGCTTAGTGCAACCATTGAAGTGCTGCAGCCCAATGGAATAAGCGAAGTTGAAGTTATACCCAGTCTGGCTTCGATCGATGATTTCGATCGTCTAGGCCTCGATCGACACTACTCGCTCAGTCGCCTTTTATTTGAGCCTGATTTTTCGGACTCGTCGCGGCCTGTTATCCGAATTACCACTCAAGAGTCCATTGTAGAGCCGTACCTGAGCTTTCTGATGGAACTTAAGTGGCCTGAAGGTCGAATCCTCAGGGAATACACGGTATTCCTTGATCTCCCACCGAGAGCGGAACAGCGCGCGACACAGCGCGACACTAAGCGTTCATCGGCTCAAGGAATCGGCGAGTTAGGTTCGACACAATACCGCATAGCACCGAACGATACGTTGGGTGCGATCGCACAGGCGTTTAAGCCAACGGAAATCTCGACTGATCAAATGATGCTGGCCATTAAGTCAGCCAATCCAGAGTCATTTGTGCGAAACAACATCAATGGTATTCGTGCCGGTGTGTTGATTGATATTCCAACTGATTTATCTCAGGTGCCGAACGCTCGCGCCGCGGCGCTCGAGGTGGCGAGTGAGTGGGAGCAGTGGCGCGCACCGCGCTCCAAAGGCTTAAGAATTGTGGCTGATAACGAGCTGTTTGATTCTGCGGTAGTGGCGACGATGCGCGATGAAGACGCTGAAATTGCTGAGGTTGGAACGCCCGCGCAACAACCCGATGTAAGTCCGGGGGAAAGTGCTGGTGGGCGCAGCGCGAGCAGTGAGTTGGCAGCTATAGAAGCGCGGCTGACGCGGCTCAGTTCGCAGTTGCAGGATATTCAAGCCGTGGTCAATACCAAGGATCAGGAGATTGCGCGACTCGAGGCCGAATTGGCCGAGCGGCCAGTGCGGGTTGACGAGCCTCCTGAGACGGTTGATAACAGTCAGCCTGCAGCCCCCACCAATAATTTTTATTGGCTAGTGGGGATCCTCCTCCTCGTGGGCGGCTTTTGGTACGGTCGGCAGCGGTTTGTTGCTCAGAGAGACGCCCGAACTGAGGGTGCTGAACTGACGCCGGCGAATCTCATGGGTAAGTCTGTTGATGATCTTTTACCAGTTCCTAAGTCTCGATCGGTCGACGCCGCAAGTGCGGTTGCAGGACAGTCTGAGCGCGGCTACGGAGAGTCGCTGCTGACCGGTTATGCTACTGATCAGTCGATGGCTGACGCAGTGGCTGAGGCTGATATCTATGTGGCCTATGGGCGACACCAGCATGCCCTAGATACACTTGAGGCCGCATCCGCCGCTGAGCCTAGCAGTGCTCTGGGTCTGATGAAAATGTTAGAGATTTATGTGTCACTTGATCGCATCGACGAAGCTCGGGAACTGCTCGGGCTGATCGAGGCGACAGGCGATGAAGGGGCGTTAGTAGCATCACAGTCAAAACTTGACACCCATCAGGCCCAGCTTGCTGGGGATCAAGCCGCGCACGATTTGGCTCAAGGATCTCAGTCAGAGAACGAAGAAGTCTTGGATCTGTCGCTTGACCTGGATTTTCAGCAGGCGTCTCGATCAGTGCCAGAAGCTGAGGAGAGCGATGCTTCGGGTGTGTTGGATCCGGAAGATCCAGGTGAAACAGCACTCGATCTGGCGCGTGCTTATCTGGATATGGGCGATCAGACAGGCGCCGCAGAGTTACTCCAGAGCGTAATCTCTATGGGAGATGCTGCTCAATGTGAACAAGCCAGAGCACTGCTCGACAGTCTCGACTAGTGACCGAAATATTCTCCAGTAAAAGGCTCGAGCCTGGAACACGGCTTGCCCTTCGGGTTGAGTACGACGGCCGTGCATTCAACGGTTGGCAAACTCAAAAAGGCAGTGATGTCTCCACCGTCCAAGAGGCACTGGAGCTGGCGCTCAGTCGCATTGCAAATACGCCCGTTAAAACGGGGTGTGCAGGTCGTACCGATACGGGTGTTCACGCCTCCGCACAAATCGTACATTTTAATGATCCGATAGGGCGGAGCATCAAGTCTTGGGTGCTGGGCGTGAACAGTGAACTGCCCGCATCCATCGTGGTTCATTGGGCGGGTGTGGTCCCCCCCGAATTTAACGCCCGTTTTAGCGCCATATCGCGCCGATACCGATACATCATTTGTA
Organism: Halieaceae bacterium; assembly: GCA_018666295.1. Taxonomy (GTDB): domain Bacteria; phylum Pseudomonadota; class Gammaproteobacteria; order Pseudomonadales; family Halieaceae; genus Luminiphilus. The sequence continues at coordinate 4,598 of JABIZW010000023.1, read as the reverse complement.
ACTCTGTGACGCGTCCAGCGCAAATGTCTGGTTTGGTAACCTGGTACCGACGCCCACTTGATGCCGCAGTGATGAATTCAAGTGCACAGTGTCTTTTGGGCGAACGCGATTTCAGTGCCTTCCGAGCGTCAAGCTGTCAATCGAGTACGCCTTGGAGAAATATGATCTCGATTAGTGTGGAACGCTTAAATGACTTTGTCGTCATTGACTTAGAAGCTAATGCCTTTCTCCATCATATGGTGCGCAATATTGCTGGGAGTTTACTCCTGGTAGGGGCCGGTCTTAAGTCGAATGATTGGTTTGTCCAGATACTTGAATCAAAGGATAGGACACTTTCGGGCGATACCGCAGACAGCGCGGGGCTCTATCTGGTCTCTGTGTCCTACCCAGATGTAATGGGAATTCCGAGTGCCCCGAGTGCCCCCGCATTTTTGTCATACCGTGTTTGATACACTACGGCGCCGTTTAGTGAACTATTATTCATGCAAGTAAAGATTTGTGGTATCACGCTTGTCGATGACGCACTCGCCTCAGTAGATGCGGGCGCTGATGCGTTAGGGCTTATTTTTTACGAGGGAAGCCCGCGTGCGATCGATGTGGAACAGGCCCGAGAAATCGTGAGCGCTGTGCCGCCCTACACAACAATAACTGCGTTGTTTGTGAACCCGGAGCGTTCGCTCGTTGAGCGCGTTTTGGAGGGGGTGCCGATTTCACAATTACAATTTCACGGCAATGAATCCGCTCAGTTTTGTCGAGGCTTTGCACGCCCCTACGTCAAAAGTGTTGCTGTATCGACTGAGGACAAAATGCACCAGATCATGCGTGAACACTCGGCCTCAAGAGCGTTTTTATTCGATACGTTGGTGCCCGGCAAGCACGGGGGTACGGGAAAAACCTTTGATTGGACAAAAATACCGTCGAAAAATGTTGGACATCGCGTCCTAGCGGGCGGGTTAAATGCGGAAAACGTCGCCGAAGCCATTAGAATAGGGACTCCCGACGCTGTGGATGTGAGTAGCGGTGTCGAGAGCAGCGCCGGTGTAAAAAACCATGATCTTGTTCGACGTTTTGTCGCAGCCGCCAAGCAGGCTGGAAAGGAAGGTACCCAATGACCATAGATATTAATCCAGAGCTTTACGCTCAAGTTCCCGACGCGCACGGGCGCTTTGGCGTATATGGGGGAAAGTTCGTCGCTGAGACGTTGATGGCCGCTCTGTCTGAACTCGAAGATTTATACAACGAGCTCAAAGATGACCCTGCATTTTTACGCGAGTTCGACCTTGATCTAGCCCACTATGTCGGCAGACCTTCTCCGCTGTATGAGGCGGCGCGCTGGTCGGACATGATTGGAGGAGCCCGTATATTTTTGAAGCGTGAAGATCTAAATCACACCGGTGCGCACAAAATCAATAATACGATTGGGCAGGGCTTACTTGCTAAGTATATGGGGAAGAAGCGAGTGATCGCCGAGACTGGCGCGGGGCAGCACGGGGTTGCCAGTGCGACAGTTGCGGCCCGTCTTGGCTTGGAATGTCACGTGTTCATGGGCGAAGAGGATGTGAGGCGACAAGCGCTTAATGTTTATCGGATGAAGCTTTTGGGGGCTGAGGTCATCCCCGTGTCTTCGGGATCGAAAACCCTCAAAGACGCAATGAACGAAGCGTTACGTGACTGGGTGACCAATGTCGACGACACATTTTATATCATTGGGACGGTAGCAGGTCCGCACCCGTACCCAATGCTGGTGCGAGACTTTCAGAGTGTTATCGGTCGTGAGGCTCGGTCTCAGTCACTCGCGATGACCGGGAAGTTGCCCGATGCCTTGGTTGCGTGTGTTGGCGGAGGCTCAAATGCAATCGGTTTGTTCCACCCGTTTTTAGGGGACAATGATGTAGCTATGTACGGCGTAGAGGCCGGTGGTAAAGGCGTCGAAACGGGTGAGCACGCGGCGGTGCTGAGTGCTGGAACCCCTGGCGTGTTGCACGGAAACCGAACCTACCTCATGCAGGATGACAACGGTCAGATTATTGAAGCGCATTCAATATCTGCGGGTTTAGATTATCCCGGTGTGGGTCCTGAGCACTCGTGGCTCAAGGATATTGGTCGAGTAAACTACGTATCGGCGACTGATACTGAGGCACTTGCAGCTTTTCACAGAGTCACGCGCGTTGAGGGGATTATGCCTGCGCTTGAGACGGCCCATGCCTTGGCCTACGCGGAAAAGCTGGCGGCAGAGATGACACCGGACCAACACATGATTATTAATCTGTCAGGCCGAGGCGATAAAGACATTCTTACCGTTGCTGAAATCGACGGCATTGATTTGGGAGCACTTTGATGTCGCGCTTAGGCCCCGTTTTTCAGCGTCTGCGCGATGAGAGCCGTCGTGCAGTCATTCCGTATTTAGTGGCCGGCGACCCCAACGAGGGACTCACGGTGCCATTGATGCACAGCCTGGTCGAGGCGGGTGCGGATGTCATTGAAGTGGGCGTGCCGTTTTCAGATCCAATGTCAGAGGGGCCTACGATCCAGAAAGGTCATGAGCGTGCCCTAGCGGGTGGAACGAGTCTTAATTCAACGCTTGCTTTGATTGCTGAGTTTCGCCAAACCGACACTGAAACGCCACTGATACTCATGGGCTACGCGAATCCGCTCGAGCGAAAGGGCTATGCTGCAGTCGCAGATGCCTGCGCAGAGGCGGGTGTTGATGGTCTGATTACGGTTGATTTGCCACCCGAGGAGGTGGCCGTAATGAACGCTGAACTTCAGCGACATTCGATTGACAATATTTTCTTGATTTCCCCTACCACGACCGAAGATCGAGTTATTACGATTACTGAGCAAGCGAGCGGGTTTATCTACTACGTGGCGCTCAAAGGCGTGACCGGCGCAGGCCACCTCGACACAGAGGCTGTCGAGGCGCACTTGGCAATCATCCGTCAGTACACTGACCTCCCCGTTGCCGTGGGGTTTGGTATTAAGGATGCGCAGACCGCAGCACGCGTTGCTGTTTGCGCAGACGCAGTTGTTGTGGGGAGTGCTTTGGTGGATGAGATAGCTGCAGACTTTTCTGAACATCAAAACGATGCCCGTGCCATCGCGATCGGTGCATCATTGATCTCAAGTATTCGCCAAGGCGTAAATTTGGCAACTTCCAACTAAAACTGTCAAAGACGTATACTGCCTGTCGAGAAGTGCAGGGGATCAAAATGAGCTGGATTGATAAAATTATTCCCGCGGGCGTGCGTAAGGCTGACGGGGATGCCAAGGCTAGTATTCCAGAAGGACTTTGGCGCAAATGCGCAAAGTGCGACGCGGTCTTGTATCGGCCGGATCTTGAGCGAAATGCCGAGGTCTGTCCGAAGTGCGATCATCATATGCGGATAACGGCACGTCGTCGTGTTGACTTGTTTCTTGATGAAACAGGCAGAACCGAATTATTTCCAGAGCTGGAGACGGTGGATCGCCTGAAGTTCAAAGATAAGAAGCGTTATCGCGATCGACTCAGTGCTGCGCAGAAGAGCACTGGCGAAAAGGATGCCATTATTGCATTTCGTGGACAGTTGCGCGGTATGGACGTGGTGGTAGTCGCTTTCGAGTTCAATTTTCACGGCGGTTCGATGGGCTATGCGGTAGGCGAAAAGTTTACGCGAGCGGCTGGCGTGGCACTTGAGAACAACATTCCACTCGTGTGCTTTGCTGCATCCGGTGGTGCGAGGATGCAAGAAGCACTTATTTCTCTGATGCAAATGGCAAAGACGTCTGCGGTTATAGAGCGAATGAAGGCGGCCGGCGTGCCCTATGTCTCGGTGATGACAGATCCTATTTACGGTGGAGTTTCCGCCTCTCTCGCCTTACTGGGTGACATTAACGTCGCCGAGCCAGATGCGCGCGCAGGGTTTGCGGGTCCGAACATCATTGAGCAAACGATTCGTCAAAAGTTGCCGCGTGGATTTCAGCGCAGTGAGTTCCTATTGGAGCATGGTGCAATTGACATGATTATTCCTCGCGCCGAAATGCGCGATACGCTCGCGCGCGTGTTAGCAAAGCTCATAGACTCGCCTTTGGCGGATAACGTCACCGAGAGTGTCTAATTTATCTCTAGCCGGCTGGCTTGAACGGTTAGAACAGCTGCATCCGTCTGCTATTGACCTGGGCCTAAGTCGCTGTGGTGAGGTTGGCCGGCGTCTTGATCTTGTTGATACAGGCATTGTCACGGCAACTGTGGCGGGTACCAACGGGAAGGGCACAACAGTCGCGGTGATGGAATCGGTGCTGTGCGCCAACGGACTGCACTGTGGTGCCTTCACCTCACCGCACCTCATTCGATTTAACGAGCGAATACGTGTTGATGGCCAAGAGGTCTCAGACGAGACCATTGTCGCGGCGTTTGAGGCGATAGAGTGCGCGCGAGAAGAGATTTCGCTGACGTACTTTGAGTTCGGTGCGCTGGCAGCGTTATGGATCTTTAAAGCGTTTAATGTCCAGTACCAACTGTTAGAGGTGGGCTTAGGCGGGCGTTTGGATGCGGTAAATATTATCGACGCAGACGTCACTGTCATTACGGCGATTGGTCTCGATCATCAGGAGTGGCTGGG
>JABIZW010000233.1 GCA_018666295.1 Halieaceae bacterium | reverse complement strand
GGGCTACTTACGCAGCCAGTTGTGCACCGTAGTTGTCGTCATTGGCAACTAATAGTTTGCAGCTTTGGATTTACGTGATTGGCTACCATCACGGCATGCACCGCAGGTTTCGTTACCGTCGTCGAATCCGTAACGCCCCCATGCCTGTGAGTATACATGATGGTGTGGACAGCCACGATGAAATAAGTCGAGTACACTGCGCGCATGAAATCAACGACCTCTATTATTCGTCTCGCCTGTCGAGACGTCGCTGTCCTTTTTTTGCCCGCGCTCCCGTTCGCACTCTTGTTTGGGGTCATGGTGGTGGAGTCAGGCGTGCCCCAGCTTCTGGGTTGGTCAAGTTCGGTCATTATGTTCGGTGGGGCTGCCCAGATGACGTTAATAACGCTCATTGGTGAGGGTGCTGCAGTCTCTGCGGCTGTGACCACGACCTTGATTGTGACTGCTCGCCATATTTTGTACTCGGTGACCTTGGCGCCGCGGTTCCAAGGACAGCCGGGGTGGTTTCGGTGGGTGGGGCCGTACGTGCTTATCGATCAGGTGTTTGCGCTGACCCAGGTCAAAGACCTGTCAGATGACGCTGACTTCAGGCGCTACTACTTGGCCGCGGGGTTTATGTTTTGGGGTTTGTGGGTCGCTTTTACGGGGCTAGGCATTGTTTTGGCACCGATCATTCCCGACACCTTGGGCATCGATGTTGCAATACCGCTACTTTTCCTTGGCTTATTACTCATGGCCATTAAGCGGCGGAGTCAGGTGGTGACCGCCCTCGTAAGTGGTACCGCTGCGCTCGCACTTGCAGGAATGGACAATCAACTCGGGCTTATTGTTGCGGTGCTGATCGCGCTGACTGTGGCGACGTTCAATGAGTCGAGAGTGCCATGAGTGTGTTCGGTGGCATTCTACTTGCCGGCATCGGCGCTTACCTCATGCGCGCGTCGTTTATACTACTGCTCTCAGGTGTGGTCTTCCCGGCACGCGTGGTCCGGATACTTGATCATGTTGGGCCAGCGGTCATGGCGGCACTGGTTGCAACAACCTTGACGGGCAAAGACGGACAGCTTGAGGCGGGGTTAATAGAGTGCGTGACGCTCATCGTCATGGCGGCTGTTACTCTGTGGCGAAGGGATCTGCTGAGCGGTTTGTTGGTCGCACTCGTCGTATTCTTTCTTGGTAACGCTATTTTATAAGGGAATGTCATGGTGAAGCGATCTAACCCACTGGACCGATACGCGCTCGATATTGCACCGGGTACGTTGACTTGGATCGGTGTGCGTCCTCGACGGCGCGAACCGTTACAGTCGCTAGAGGCGACGCGCGCTGTTGCGACCCTGGGGCTAGAGGGCGACCACCGCATGGGTAAAACGCCCGGTTCGGGTCGTCAGATCTCACTTATTTCCGAAGAGTTCATTCAGCAGGCCGCGAACTTTCTCCAGCAAGTGCATATTGATCCCGGATTATTAAGACGGAACTTGGTGGTCAAGGGCCTTAACCTCAATGCGCTCCGGCGGCAGCGCTTCACTATTGGCACGGCCGTCTTTGAGGCGACTCAACTGTGTCACCCCTGTGCCCGCATGGAAGAGAACTTAGGGAAGGGCGGTGTTGTAGCAATGCTGGGGCACGGCGGGCTCTGCGCTAAAATTATTGAGTCCGGGGACATCGCCATCGGTGATGCTGTTTCAGTGCTCTCCCCCGTGGCGCAATGATGGACGATCCACACGCCTTTGAACTCGACGCTCGGCTGGAGCAAGACACCGTGCTCATTGCCGATTGGCACCTGTGCCAAGTGCGGCTGATGAACGATCAGCGCTACCCTTGGGTGATTTTAGTGCCGAAGGTGCCCGGTGTGGCTGAGATCCATGAGCTGGCTGATGAACAGCAACACCTCCTGATGGGTGAGTCGATTCGTCTGTCTAAGGCGCTTGACCAACTTTACTCACCGCACAAGCTCAACATTGCCGCGCTGGGTAACGTCGTTCGTCAGCTTCACGTGCATCACGTGGTGCGTTTTGAAGACGACGCGGTGTTCCCCAGTCCTGTTTGGGGCGTGGGCACCGTTGAACATTACGGGCCCGATGCGCTCGCAGAAACAGTCAGCGCGCTAACAATTGCATTTGACTTGCTGTAGCGCGCTCTTATCGCACCTCAACGTTGGGAATTCACTCTAGCCGAGCGAGCGGCGCCCGACTTTTAGCGGTGTTGGTCAGACCACGTCCATACTTTTTGGGGGCCTATTTCGCAAAATGCGATTTTCAAGCGGCTTGAAGCTCGGCCTCTTCGAGTGCAATGTTGTGGCAGTCACTGTTACGCTGAAGACGGTAAATGAAAAATTGAGCGCAACCAAACGATCGGAAGAAGACGCGTTGAATGGCGTTATTTTCTAACCAAGAAACGTTGTAAATCATGACTTAATCTCCTTTTCTGTACAGAGTATTTCTGAGGTTTTTTGGAAAAAAGGACCCTGTGTGTAGGGTCCAACTCAGAAAGACCAAGACGATTGAGCGTGCCGATGAGTGCCGCTCGAGAGATACATTCGCAAAACGCGAATAAAGTTGCAAGATAATAATCGCAAATTGCGAAAAAAAAGTTCATTGCGCAGTAGACGGGATCACTCGGCGTTAGACGTACTACTATGACCAGAGACTAAAAACGCCAACGTGGCGCTAAGGACAGACCAATGAAAGGACTAACGACGGCACTATTTTGTTTGGGTGTGGCACTCTCGCTCCCTGCCATCGCTGACGATCATCGCGATCGAAAGCCTGATGGCAAACGGGTGTCCAAAATGATTAAGCAGCTCGATTCAAACGATGACGGAATGATCAGTCGAGACGAATTCACGATGCCTGAGCGGCGTGGATCGCCCGACATGCGGATGGATCTTAACGGAGACGGTGAGGTCAGTCGCGACGAGGTGAGTCGTGTTGTTAGTGATCGTGCTGAAGAGGCGCTTTCGCGCTTTGATAAAGAGGACACCGACGGCAACGGCGTCTTAACCTCTGAAGAACGGCGAATGTCGGCGTTCAATCGAATAGACGCTGACGGCGATGGACAGCTGACAAAGCACGAGTTCAAAGGCTCTCGAGACGACGCGGAGCGTCGAATGAAGCGGGGTCGGGACCAGAGGCGCTCAAAAGAAAGTAACTCAGAGCGAAGAGGCCCTTCAGACGCGTCCTGATAAACGTCGAAATCGATCGAGTGGTTCGCGATGAATCAGAGCTGGTGGCGCGTGTGTGGCAGGGTGACCGTCGTGCCTACGCGGACCTGGTGGCGCGTCACTTGCCTGCTGTGGAGGTCTACGCCCGCCGCATCTTGGGTGATGAGTATTTGGCGCAAGATGTCGCGCAAGACGTAATGTTAGTGCTGTGGCAGCGCTCAGATCGCTTCAACCCAGAGAAGTCACGACTGACCACCTGGCTGCATCGCATTGCGCACAACCGATGCATCGATCTGTTGCGGAAGCCCGGATACAAGACGCTTGAGGACGCCCGTGAGCCTGCTGCGCAGCCACCAACCACGCAAGAGACGTTCGGTGCTGCGAGCATCGATGCGGCTCTGTGCGAACTCCCCGAGAGCCAGCGCACGGCGCTGGTCTTGACTTATTATCAAAATTTTACGAACCGTGAAGTAGCTCTCATCATGAGTTCCTCGGTCCGTGCTGTGGAGTCCCTACTGTGTCGGGCTCGTGGCAACTTAAAAAAACACCTGGAGACAGACCCATGAGTCCAGAACGCGAATCACAACGTCGAGCCCGCACGCTTATAGAGGCCTTGGGCGCGGAGCAGAGTGCGTGGCCCGACGCTGAGCGGCAATTCATCTTGAGCGCGCTCGCTGACAGTGACGTTTTGAAAGTGCTGCACAAACAAGAGCAGACGTTGGACGAGTGGCTTAATCAGTCGTCGGTGACAGCCAACCTTGATGCTCAGGCAGTCGCGCGCCAAATTTCACAGTCGTATCCGCAAAAGCCGGCTCTTGAGGCGCGCTTAGGCGCCGCCCTTGAGCGTATTGCAGATCTGTTTGCGTTTGGCTTATGGCGCTCGCCGGTGGCGGCCAGTGTGACGTTGAGTGTCGGTATCGCACTGGGGACGATGGTTTATGTCCCGTCAGAAGATTGGTCTAATGCTGAG
>JABIZW010000024.1 GCA_018666295.1 Halieaceae bacterium | reverse complement strand
TAGTCAGAATAGTGAGCACCCGACGTCCAGATTTTCTGGCCGTTGATGACCCACTCGTCACCGTCTTTTTCCGCTTTGGTGCGAAGCGCGGCCAAGTCAGAACCACCAGCAGGCTCGGAGAACAGCTGACACCAAATTTCTTCGCCACTCGCAAGCTTTGGCAAAAACTGGTCGAGGTATTGAGGCTGTGCATACGCCATCAGCGTCGGCGCCATCATGCCCTGACCAATCACAAAGAAACCGGCGGGGACATCGTATTTACCCTCTTCCTGCTTCCAAATGACTTGTTCAATGGCGGACGCACCGCGACCCCCGTAAGCGGGATCCCAACCGATGCAAGCCCAACCCGCATCGTACTTGCGCTTCTGCCAGAGCTTCGCAACTGCTAAGCGGTTCAGCCCCTTTATTTCCTCTTTACTGGGTACGTTTGCTGCCAGCCAACTCGCGGCTGCTTCACGAAACGCGGCCTGTTCAGGAGTGTCGTTAAAATCCATGATGAACCTCTCTTCTCTCGTTTCGTTATGCGGATGCGGCGAGGCCGTCAACCAGACGTCCCTGCCATTGTTTTTCACTGCCCACAGCCAAGCTCAAAAGCTTTGCCCGGCGGTAATAGAACTGACAGTCAAACTCCCACGTGAAGCCCATGCCTCCGTGGGTTTGGATGTTCTCTTCGGCAGCAAAGAGTGATGCTTGGATTGCCGCCACCCGCGAGGTTGCAGACGCCACCGCAAGGTCACTGGCCTGAGCGTTGAGTGCCCAGGCACCGTAATAGGCATTGCTGCGCGCCAACGTATTTTTGACGTACATTTTAGCCAACTTGTGCTTAATCGCCTGGTAAGAGGCAATCGATCGACCAAAGGCAAACCGTCCGAGCGCATATTCTCGCGCTTGCTCAAGCGCCTTGTCGGCGATACCGATCTGCTCCCAGGCAAATAGCACGGCCGCAGTGTTCATGAGAGACTCCACAGCGGTCCAGCCCGCACCCTCTTCACCCAACGTTTCAGCACAGGCGCCGTCAAACACGAGCTCACTGTGGCCACGACTGAAGTCGATCATTTGCACGTTGTCCTTTGACACGGCGTCTTGACTCAAGTCGACCAGTGCTAGTGATGCACCGTCTCCATTATCCGACGCACAGACAACGATCGCCACAGAAGCGATGCCGCCGTCAGCAACTGGCACTTTAGTGCCGATTAACACGCCGTCTTGCATGCGCGTGCTCATTTGATCGGGGGTTACTCGACCGCCCGCTTCACCCATAGCAAAGCATCCAATGGCAGTACCATCGGCAAACTTAGGAAGCCAAGCTTGTTTTTGTGCCTCGGTACCGAGCGCCATTATCGCTTCTGCCGCCAGATAGACCGTTGAACTGAAAGGCACCGGCGCGCAGGCACGACCGAGCTCCTCGGCAATGACCACGAGTTCTAGGTACGACATGCCCAAGCCGCCGTACTCTTCTGGAATAGTGGTTGCAGTCCAACCCATTTCAGCAATGCCCTTATAAAGGTCTGCGTCGTGGGTCTCTCGGTTGTTTAACACGCGTCGGACGAGTGTGGTGGGACAATGCTGAGTCAGGTAGCTGCGCGCCTGGTCCCGGAGCATTTGCTGCTCTTCAGAAAACTCGAAGTTCATGCCTTGGTCTCTATTGTTGTTAGTTGTGACCTAAGAGTAGCGGTCGGCATAGCGACTGCCAATAGGATAGACGCACATTCGTAGGGCAAACGGACGGGAAGCGACCTTGACTGAAGGGCTCTTTGTCCGTCGCTTGTCGTTATTGCCCTGAGGCTTGCCGTGCCATGGCGACAAAAGGATCCGCTTTTGCGTCCTCGGTTCGTGCGCGATCAACAATTTGCGCAAAGCGTCGATCAGATTCGGTAATGTTCCCTTGCATACCATAGGTATCCGCGATCATCAGGGCAATGCGATTAGTCTCACGCGGTTCGATTAAGTGAAACCACCAAACATCAACCTGCTGGTCGAGGGCGATAAGCTTGTCGGACTGCTGCGTCTGATAGTAGTGAGTCGCTAATCGCTGGACAGCGCTGAACGTGACGTATTCAAAAGGCGTTTCTTCGTCCTCATGGAAAATAAACTGCTCCATTAGTTCATAGCCCGCATCGGCATTACCCATTTGAAGCTCTGAATATCCAGCAAAGTAGAGCATTCGATGGTTACGATTTTTCCGCGTCAGTGCGTATTTTTTTAACGCCTTCCAGTCCTTGCTTTGAAGCCGTTTATTGATGCCTTTTTGCTCGCTCGGTTTCAAAAAGCTGAACTTAATGGGGTCAGGCCCTGGATCCAACCGCTTTCCGCCTCCCGTCAGGTCAAATATGAATTTGTTCTGAACACCTGCAACATGCACAGGCATGCCGTTGGTAATTCGAGGCTGATAAGTGAACTGTTTGGCCGCCTCGACGCTGATCCCTTCGAACAATCCTACGGGGCTGCACGCCTCGGGAAACACGTCTTGAGTCGTCCCTTGAGCGGTCACCGTATATTCAACGATGCAGTAGCCCTCGATACCGTTAAATTGAGAGACATGGGGGTACACCGGGGCTTTCTTCTTTAAGGGCGCGTATTCTTGATCCGGGAGTTTACTGTCTGCCTGCGCGAACGCGCCCCATGCTGTCAGTAGCACAACTAAAATAGTGCCGAGTCTCATCATCTAATCCTCTCATCAGCCTTTGTACTGTTTCTCACGCAATTCTCTTAAGCCTTCACCTCCAAGTATTTTATCCATCGCGTCGAGCGCGCACACGGTGGTTTAATGGGGGTGAGAAAAAAGAATAGGAAAAAGATGTGCTGACATCCAAAAAAGTTTTAGATCTCCTGAGCGCCGGCTTACTCAGACCCACATTCGTTGTGGGCTGCCTCGCAGTGCTTGCAAGTTGCGGGGGTGGGGGCGGTTCGGCTTCTCCGACACCCGTCGGCCCAGGCGACTCAGGTGCCGGATCAGGATCAGGCAACAGCGCTGGTGGTGGCGGTGAAACCGGACCTGACTTTTCGGACGTGGACGATTCGTTTCAAGCCTTCATCGACAGCGACTCGGTCTTTGACGGCATTAGCTATGTCTTAGTGAACTCAGAGGGCGTCATGCACACCGCTGTATTTGGTGACCACACCGAAGACACGGT
>JABIZW010000026.1 GCA_018666295.1 Halieaceae bacterium | reverse complement strand
TGGCGGAAGAGGTAGGAGTCGAACCCACCAGGCGCCTTGTCAGCACCTCACTGGTTTTGAAGGCCAGGCGCCCCACCGGGGACGTCGCTCTTCCGAAAAATTTAATCACCAAACCGCTGTTTGATTACCTTTGCGTTGGAAATAACCCGAGCGTTTCCGTTGCGTTGGGTGACGTTAATACTGTCAAGGAACTCGAGTAACTCAATGGTTAATTTTCGGCCAATGGCAAAGTGCTCTTTGACCTCGGCGACGGTGAACGGAGCATCGCCTGCGAGGGCAATAATGCCGGTTGAAATGTGCCGTAGCGTGTCAGCCATGGCGTACCGTGTCGCGTTAATTCGGTGAAGTTCTGTGCTAGACATCCCGTGCTTGATTGCAATCTTGAGCTCAAGTTCAGTTAATCCGATTCGCGACCGCAGGTCTGAGAGAACCGGCACCTCTAACCCTGCCTTTTTAAGCTCATCGCGCATTGCTAGCCAGTGTGCAGTCGTTGGATCAGATCTGTTGATTGACTGCGCAGAGACGATACGACCGTCTGCGAGTGCGAGTGTTCCGTCTTTCAACAGAACCTCAAGCACGGCTTCCACAAGCGCCACATGGGTCTTGCGAGCGGCTTGTAAAACGAGCTGTGGTTTGGGCAAGCCATGCGTCTGGACTTGCGTCTTCTGGTCTTGTTCGACCTCATTAAGAATGGCCTGATGCGTGTTTGCGAGTGATGTCGCTGTGGCCACCCAGATGGCGCCATCCTTAGTGAAACTGATGAGCCCTTTTGGAAGAGTGGGTAGGGGGGCGTCTGGTTTTTGGTTGTAACAGCTTGCGAGGTAACGCCAGTCCACACACGGATGCTCGAGTACAAGGCGCTGAAGCGCCTCTTCTGCGTTCTCAGCCTTCAATGCACTGAGCCACTGCACTCGCCCAGGCTTGGACTTTCCGTACTTCGGGCCCCACGGATCGAGCACTCGGCCTCCGCCCAAGTTAATTGATTCCGAGTCATCTCGAATCAGAAAGCGCTCGCCCGTGAAAGTGCTTACTGAGCTGTCGAAGATGAGCTGCACGAGGCTTTTGTTCCCCGGCTGAAGTGTGCTCCCTGCATGATCAATGAGCGCTATCCGGGCGCTAAGACGTTGTGCGCCAATATAGACCTTAACGGGCGTTAGGTGTTTGAGGCCATGTGGCGAGTGGGCCAAAATAGACACCTCGGCATCGACACGCTGTGAAGGACACGCCAAGGTTGGGTCCATCAGGCAGTGACCCCGCTCAATGTCTTCCAGCTGCACCTTGCCTGTCACACAAAGCGCGACGCGTTGTCCGGTTTGAGCACGGTCAGTGACTTGATCGTTAGCACGCAAGTCCCGCACGCGGACCTGTGCGCCTTGGGGCAGTAGTGTTAACGTTTCTCCGAGCGCGACCTGACCCGCACTCGCAGTTCCAGTCACGACAATACCGGCACCTTTTACGTGAAAGCGACGGTCAATCGACAGACGAAACCCTTGCTGATCGATCCCCGTGTGTCGACGAGGTACCGCCTTTTTGAGGTGTTGTCGCAGTGCTTCAATCCCATCGCCGGTCACACTCGACACATAAAAGACGTCGGCGCGAGTGCCCAAACGCTGAGTCACCAGCGCCTGAGTCTGGTCACCGACCTGTTCTGCTCGCGCCTTTTCACAACGATCTACTTTCGTGATGACAAGATCCAGCTGGCCGATGCCGAGCAAAGCAAGTACGTCGAGGTGCTCCAGTGTTTGTGGCATCGGGCCGTCATCAGCGGCAACGACCAGTAGGGCGCGGTCAATGCCTGATACGCCTGCAATCATATTATTGATGAACCGCTGGTGACCGGGTACGTCAATGAATCCGAGGGTCTCTTGATGGTCCGATGGCACGTACGCGTAGCCCAGATTAATAGAAAGACCGCGCGTTTTTTCCTCAGCAAGCGTATCGGTATCGACGCCGGTCAGCGCTTTGACCAGTGAGGTTTTGCCGTGATCGACGTGGCCCGCTGTGGCAACGATCAAAGTGACAGCTCAGCGATTTGCTCAATGAACTGGTCCTCATCGGTAGGTTCAAGACAGCGCAAATCGAGCAGTAGCGCGCCGTTGCTAAGGCGTCCTATCACCGGTCTGGGTAGTGTGCGTAGCTGCTCGAACAGACTGCGCAGCGGTGCGTCTGCACCGTTTACACAGCGGATACTCAGCGCTGCACTGGGAATTACTTCCACGGGCAACGAGCCACTGCCAATTTGACTATTAACGTCATCAATAGTGACCCGATAATGTTTCCCAAGGACTTCGGCGACAGGCCCTAAAAGTCGCAGAGCTTGCTCGCGAACGTCGTTCTGATTGCGCGTGAGCAGTCTCAGTGTAGGAAGTGTTTTTGTGAGGTCCTCCGGGTTCTGATAGAGCCGCAGTGTGGCCTCCAAGGCCGCCAGCGTCATTTTGTCACAGCGCAGAGCACGCTTTAATGGGTTGCGTTTAATGCTCTGGATCAAGTCAGAGCGGCCCACAATCAGCCCTGCTTGAGGACCACCGAGTAGCTTGTCAGCACTAAAGAGCGCCAAGTCTGCACCGTGACTTAAAGTTTGCTGAACAGTCGGTTCGTGCGGTAGGCCGTAAGCCTTAAGATCGATCAAGTTACCGCAACCCATGTCGACAACAAACGGAATGTCGTGCTCTTTGGCAAGCGCTGCCAAAGCGCGCTCCGACACAATATTAGTGAAGCCTTCAATTCTGTAGTTACTGGTGTGCACGCGCATCAGGAGGGCTGTCTGATCGTCAATGGCCTCCGCGTAGTCCTTCAAATGGGTGCGGTTGGTCGTGCCCACCTCGACGAGCGAGGATCCTGAACGGGTCATGATGTCGGGAACTCGAAACGAACCGCCAATTTCAACCAGCTCACCGCGAGATACGGGCACCTTTTTACCAAGCGCAAGCGTGTTGAGGACGAGCAGCACAGCGGCTGCATTGTTATTAACGACCGTCGCGGCTTGTGCGCCGGTGAGCGCGCAAATAACTGCCTCGATGTGGTGATCTCGGTCGCCTCGCGCGCCCGCCTCAAGATCGTATTCTAAATTGCTCGCATGGCTTGCGACCGCCGTGATTGCCCGGAGTGCGGCCTCAGCCAACTGCGCCCGCCCGAGGTTGCTGTGCAGAACGACACCGGTGAGATTGAAAACAGAGATTAAAGACGGTGTCGCCGTTTGAGTCAGTTGATCTCTAATGGACAGTGCAATGGACTCGCGTGAAACAGGAGGATGCTTTTGCGATTGTAGCGCTGTGCGCACCCGGCTGAGTTCCGCGCGTGCGGTGGCAGTAACGGCCGTGTGCCCCCACTGGAGGACTTCAGCGGTCAGCTCATCAAGGAGTGCACTCACCGAGGGGAGATCTCTTAACTGTTGTTGGAGGTTGTTATTCACGCAGACCTAGTCGCCGTTTGACGCCGTCAGTGTAGCGCGAGATTAAAGACGGTGCAGTGATTTAAGATCGTGTCAGAGGGGCTGCCGGCTTGAGTTCAGCCAGTAAATGGCGCAAGAGGTGAACAGTGCGGGAAAGACCTCGTGCAGTTGACTGCTCAGCCCAAGGCTTATCCAGCCTATGAGAACAGTCATCCCGAAAAGCATGGCCAGGAGGGTGGCACTCGGTGAGGCCACCCGACCATAAAGTCCAAACACCACCGGTGGGAAAAAACAGATCGCGTAGAGGCTCCCCGAAAAGATAGTAATTCCGACAATGTCCCCCGGCGGATTCAAGGCCATCAGCGCGGCGGCACAGGCAAAGCCCACGACGGCAAGACGCGACGAGGTGACCTCATTTTTTACGACTCTAAATGGCGCAATAATATTTTTGTAGAGGGTCGAGGACGCGACTAATAACACGCTGTCCATCGAAGACATGGCGGCGGATACGATTGAAACGATTAAGAGGTCAGTCACCCAAAAAGGGAAAATGGCTGCGTCGTTTACCAGCGTAGGAACGATGAGGTCGGTGTCTGACACATTGTCGAGCAAAAGATGCGCATAGAGTCCAATCGGGAACATACACGCGAGAATAATCGTCAGTCCAACGACGGCAATCCACTTACCTCGCCTGACTTCTGCGTCATTCTGGAGTCCATAAAAGCGCGAAAGCTGGCGAGGATCGACGATCAGCTTGAGCGCGCCTGACAATGAAACGCCGAGAAGAACCGCGAAGGGTACAGCACCGTTGAGGTCGAATAGATGCTGCTTGCTGGGTCGTTCCATGAGTTGACCGACTGCGCTGATACCCCCTGCGGCGCGGGTCACAAAGTAAAAAATTGTCATCGCCCCAAGGAGCATCATTACGCCCTGTATGGCATCTGTTCTGATGACAGAGACAAACCCACCAATCGAGGTGTAGAGCACTACGACCACGAGGGTCAGACCAACGGCGACCTCATAGGGCACACCAAGAAAAATCTGAAACAGATGCCCAGCGCCTTTAAAAATTGCGAGGAGGTATAAAAGGCTGGCAAATACAATGACAGCGGCAGACAGCAAGAGCAGGGGGTGTCTGTCATCCTTGGGCTCGTCGCCTAGTATTCGACCGCGGATATAGTCAGGGATAGTGAGTGCGTCCCATTCGGCCGCAAAGCGCCTCAGTGGAGGACCGATCCAACGCCAAGAGACCCAGCAGAAAATAATGAGCAAAATGGCCAGGGTGAACCAAGCGACTCCGTACTCGTAGCCTTTCCCCGCGTGTCCGATAAAGGTGTTGGTGGACGCGAAGGTGGCGAAAAATGAGATGCCAACGACCGTACCGCCCATCTCGCGATTGCCGACATAATAGCCTGCGACTCCAGTGGCCGCTTTGCTTCCCAGGTAGGCATTGTGCAGCAGCACCACCACATAGGCGGTCAGTAAGCTGCTGGCGATCCAATGTTCAACAAACCACTCCATTCAGACCTTCCTCGCGAGTGTCCGGGTGCTCAGAGGGCGTCGCTTGCTGACTCGATCTTCTCGATACCCATATTTTTGAGCGTAAAGCTGTAAATGTCGGCGTACTGATCCACGAGTTTGTCGATGGGTGTTCCCGCTCCGTGACCGGCGTTACTGTCAATGCGAATCAGAATTGGGGAGTCCCCGGCATGATCGTGCTGCAGCTGCGCTGCAAACTTATAAGAGTGAGCCGGGACCACCCGGTCATCGCGTTCGGCGGTGGTGACCAGTGTTGCGGGGTAGTCGGTCCCCGGTTTGGTGTTGTGCACGGGAGAGTAGCTCAAAAGGTAGTTAAACATCGCCTCGCTCTCTTCTGATGTTCCGTAATCATAGGCCCACCCCGCGCCGGCGGTGAAGGTGTGGTAGCGGAGCATATCCAGTACCCCGACCCCCGGTAGAGAAACTTGAAAGAGATCGGGTCGCTGCGTTGTTACGGCACCGACTAATAATCCGCCGTTAGAGCGACCACTGACTGCCAACCGCTCTTTACGCGTGTAGCCTTCATCAATCAGGAACTCAGCGGCTGCAATGAAGTCGTCAAACACATTTTGCTTTTGGGTCTTTGTGCCGGCTATGTGCCACCGTTTTCCGTACTCGCCACCGCCTCTGATATTGGGCACGGCATAAATACCGCCTAATTCCAGCCATGCCGCAACGGTGCTGCTAAACCGCGGACGGATACTGATATCAAACCCGCCATAGCCATAGAGTAGGGTGGGTGTGGTGCCATCCAGAGGTGTGCCTTTAGCATAGGTAATGATCATTGGGATTCGGGTGCCGTCTTTGGAGTTAAAAAAGACCTGTTCGGTCTTAAACCGGTTGCCATCAAAGGGTGACTGGGAGGCACGATAAAGGGTTGTTTCACCGCGCTTTGGATCGAGTGTAAAAATTGCCGGCGCAATGCGGTAATTGGTGAATGTGAAATAGAGTGCCTCTTGATCTTTCTCACCGCTAAAGCCTGACGCTGTTCCTAAATCGGGCAGTTCAATGTTCCGAATCATACGACCTTTAAGGTCGAACTGTGTGACACGACTGATGGCATCGACCATGTACTCTGCAAAGAGAAATCCCGCGCCTGAATTCGCGTTAAGTACAAACTCCCCTTCGGGAATGACATCGATCCACTGACCGGGATCCGGCAACTGAGGGTCGACGGCGATGACGCGACCGTTCGGCGCATCTTTGTTCGTTTGAATGAGCAGCAGATTATCGTCACTCTCCAGCAGCGAGCCGTCTGCGGACTCGTCGGCAAAGAGAACAATGAATTCGTCATTGCCCGACGACAAGTCCTTCACGAACAATCGGTTTCCCGAGGTCGAGTTGGCCGCACTGATGACGAGATAGCGCCCGTCTGCGCCGACATCAGCACCTACGTATCGGTGTTTTTCCTCGTTGGACCCACCAAAGACGAGTTCGTCACTACTCTGGGGTGTGCCGAGCCTGTGAAAGTAAAGCTTGTGCTGATCTGTTTTAGCTGACAATTCACTGCCGTCTGGCTTGTCATAACTGGAGTAGAAAAAACCGGTGTTACTCAGCCATTCAATACCCGAGAATTTGACGTCGACTAACGGCGGCTCAAGAATCGCTCCAGTTTTCACGTCGCGAATCACAATTGAGCGCCAATCGCTCCCGCCTTCGGACAGTTGATAGGCGACTCGACTGCCGTCCTCAGAAAAACTGACTCCGGACATGCTGACCGTGCCGTCGTCGCTGAATGTATTCGGATCTAGAAATACCTGCTCGCCCAAGTCCTCAGTCTCACGAAAGAGCACGCGCTGATTCTGCAAACCGGAGTTTCGGTAGAAATAGCGCGTCCCACCCGCAAAAAACGGAGCCGTTTCGCGTTCAAAGTTGAGTAACCGGGCGACGGTCTTTTTGACGTCCTCTCTGAGTGAAATCGCATCAATGAAGCTGCGCGTACTCGTGTTTTGTTGGCTTATCCAGGCTGAGGTATCGTCACTTAAGTCGTCTTCAAGCCACCGATAGGGGTCTGGAACGTCGGTTCCGAAGTAGGTGTCAACGTGGATACCTCGATCAGTCGTCGGCTCTGAGCCCGCAGCGGAGAGTTGCTCAGCATCTTCTGCAGACGTTGCTGTGGGTTGATCACAACTGGTGAGTGTCACAATCAGTGCAATAGTAAGGTAGTAGAATTTCATGGTGTACTCGAGTTGACGGCTAGATGAGGTACTTTAACCTAACTCAACTGTGGTCGAGAAAACGAGATCACGGGTTTCAGGTTCTGTGGCTTGATGAGTGCGTTAAGGCGCGAGGCTGAGCCGAGAGCACGCTGTCGTTCGCCAACGTGCTCGCAAGATTTTTTAAAGCCTGGGGTCGCGAGACTTGGCAGTTGACCGTCTTATTAAGGCTCTACAGCGTCGATCGGAAGATCTGTGTCTCAAATAAACTGCGGTTAAATAGATCCAATAACAGCGTGGCTTTTGATCTTAGAAATCATGGGCAACGGTTTCGGTGATTACTTGGTTGTAGAGGCACCTATGAGTGGCCTCACTCACGATCATAATTCCCATGCCATGCAGTACGGTGGTTTTGGTGACAGTCATCGGGTCGAGCCTGTAAAACTCGCGCACTTCGCCGTTGTGCCACAGCCAAAGCATGACTAATTCTTCTTTGCTCTCGTTTTTCCAGGTCGTCGTTATCGCCTCTCGTGTCCACTGATTTGATCTTAAGAGCGGGCAGGGAGCACTTTTTAGTATGTTCGCGCTCAACACGTAGGCAGGGAAGTGGCTCCTGTTTTCTTTCGTGACGGTTTTCATAGTGGGCCTTGAGCGTGACGGTCTTTTGACCCTGACTTCTGATGGGGACTCAAACACTAGCCAGTTTTACTGGCGAGAATAAGGCTTATATCCAACGTTTCGCCAGGAATTTTGTCAATTTGCTCAACCGACAAATTCTCGCCCACCAGCCAACCCATGATCGACTTCATATCCACACTCACCGGTAGCGTTGTGGTCGACTTCACCTCGTGCGGTGTAAAAGCCACGACCAATAGACGACCGCCCTTTTTCAAGACTCGCGTGGCCTCCTGAAACAAGACTTTCGGGTTGTCAGCAAAGTAGAGTACTTGGTCGACCGTCACCGTATCGAAACTGTTCGCCGCGAAGCGCATCTGGTACATGTCTTCCTGCCTCACAGAAAGGTGAGTCAGACCGGCTTTCTCTATGGTGTCTCGCGCAACCACTACCATTTTTTTGGACAGATCCACACCAAATCCGCTCTCGGCCAAGGGGCCCACCAGTCGAAGCATACGCCCCGTCCCGGTGGCAATGTCTAACAGATGCCCGACCTCATGGCCGGTGAGTAATGTATTGAGGTGATCACTAAAGGTTGCTTCATCACCGTGATATTGGTGAAGTTCCAACCACTCCGGAACTTCATCTTCAATATAACTCTCCGCCAGTTGTGCCCGCGCTCTTCGAATACCGGTAAGCCTACGGCTGTCCTCTGCGAGCACACTATCTTGCTCGTCAAGACTGTTGAGTAGGGTTGTGAGTATGGTTTTCTGGGGCTCTTGTCGGTTGCCTCTGTAAAAAATGAAGTGCTGCTCTCGAAAGCTTTCCAGTAGCCCTGCATCTTGCAAGATCTTTAAGTGGCGCGAGGTCCGTGGTTGACTGTGTCCTGTAATACGCACGAGATCAGAAACTGTGAGTTCACCTTGACTGCACAACGAAAGGAGCCTGAGCCGACTGGGATCAGCGACGGCTTTGAGGCACTGAGATAGGGTTTCTACGTTCATAGATATAAAGAT
>JABIZW010000027.1 GCA_018666295.1 Halieaceae bacterium | reverse complement strand
TTGGTCGTCAGGTGTTGGTTGCCAAATTCATACCTGAACACCACGTCGACGTCGAACCCCCAAAACCGACATGAACCTCTTAGAAATCACCGCAGTGATTCTCGCCTTGGCGTACCTCCTACTGGCGCTGAGGCAAAACCGGCTCTGCTGGATCGCAGCGTTTATCAGTGCCGCCATTTATTGGGTCATCTTCGCGGAAATCCAACTCTATATGGAGGCCGGCTTACAAGTTGTCTATGCGGCCATGGCGATTGTGGGTTGGGTTTCTTGGGGTAAAGACGACAGCGCCGACACCTTGGCGGTGACGACCCGTCCCCTGCGTTTTCACGTCGCGGTTATCGCCGGAATCTGCGTCGGATCTGCATCAGCAGGCGCTTTACTGTCGACTCTGACCGATGCGGCTCGTCCATTTGTTGATACAACGACCACCGTTGCCGCCATTGTCTGTACTTGGATGGTCACCCGTAAAATTCTCGAAAACTGGTTTTACTGGATCGCGATCAATATTATTTCCGTTTGGCTCTATCTCGACAGAGGGCTCGAACTGACTGCAGGTTTATTTGTCCTCTACATTGCACTCTCCATAGCCGGCTACAGATCATGGCGAAAAACGCTGATTACCGCCTAGCCTCAGTCCAAGAGGTGCTTGATCGCTGGCGTCAATGGAACGGTGATGCACCTGGGTCTCTGCGGCCAGCGTTACACGAGATGGTGGGTGAGGGTACGGCACATCGGGTTTACACCCTACGAGACGCACCGCACTGGGTGCTTCGTCTGTCGACTAAGCGCCATAACTGCGCCGTAAACGATCATCCGGCAGAACTGGCGTCCTGGCGACGTGCGGCCTCAGCCGGACTGGCCCCACGCATTGGGTGTGAGAGTCAAGACGGTCAAGTAGTCATTACCCAGCGACTGATTTTTAACGATGTCCCCCCGCGTGATCACGCCACTCTGCTAAGGTCGATTCACGCACTGCCAGACAGCTCACCGGCACTGTCGCTCAAAAAGATCACGACACAGTACTGGGAAGCGATCGCGCATAAATCGTTGCCCGAATTGGCTCTAGATCCGCGTTCAGCAAGCATTTCGAACGATCTTGAGCTGTTAGACTCAGAGTCGCCGTGTTTTTGCCACAACGACTTAACCCCTGAAAATATTGGCCGCAGCGACGATCGGCTTTTGGCCATCGACTGGGAATATGCGGCGCGCGGCAATCGTCATTTTGATATCGCAATCGCCAGCGAGCACATGGCCCTATCAAAGAGGTATGCTTTTGCCAAAATGGTTGCTGGCAATGCGTTTAAAGAGGCCAACTGGCAGGCCGCCTGTCGAGTCGCGTTGCTCACCACCCACCTTTGGCAGTTAGCCGTGAACAACACAACCAGCGAGGCGCTTACCCAAAAGGCACTCGCGCGAATCTGGACGAATCATGAGTAAACCGTGGCATATATTGGGTGTGGGAAGTATCGGGGGGTTATTTGCCCATCGGTTGTCTCAGGGCGGCGCCTGCGTAAGCCTACTCACTCACAGTGCCGCGTCGTCAAAGAGAAAGATTACGCTTGAGTCGATCGAACAAGGCACAGTTGAAAAACAATTTGACTGTGACTGGGAAGCCAACAGCTCTGATATTAGCCGATTGCTCATCACCACTAAAAGCTGGGCCGCGGGCGACGCATTACACCGAGTAGCTCACCGACTGACACCCGATACCGTCATTGTGGGCATGATGAACGGCATGCAACACATTGAAGACATCAGACGCATCGCACCAAGGAGTCAGTTGTTCTGGGCGTCGACAACGGCCGGATGCCATCAGCAAGGCGATAAGTGGATTTCGGCGGGGTCTGGCAACACCATGATCGGTACTGACGATACAGCGCTAGAGCCAGAGTGGCTCGGCGACTGGAAGACCGGTGTGCCGCATCTTTCGTGGCGAGCGGACATCACCACCGGACTGATTGAAAAGGCCGCCATTAATGCGTGTATCAACCCACTGACCGCAATACACGGTGTCAAAAATGGGGCGCTACTTGAGTCGCCGCTTAACCAACCATTGGAACGCATCATCGTGGAAGTCGCAGGCGCGCTGACTACGCTGGGCTACCCCACGCTCGCTGCTACGCTGCGAGATGCCACCCACAGGGTCATTCGCGACACCGCACAGAACACGTCATCCATGCTGAGCGACATACTCCACAAAAGGCAGACCGAAGCCGATTCGATACTGGGGTGGTTTCTTCGCCAATCGAACACTGATTTAACCGAGATTGAGCAACTGGCTATTCAGCTGAGAGCTCTCGAGCAAGCTCAGTGAGCGCCGCGAGCCACACCTGATAATCAAGAGTATTAGTCACGTCGATGACAGAGGCTCATCATCTTTACTTAAGTGCAGTAAGTA
>JABIZW010000073.1 GCA_018666295.1 Halieaceae bacterium | reverse complement strand
ATCATGAGTTCATGGCCGGGCCCAGTCACATGGCTTGTTCCAAACCATGGGTTTTTCCCCCCCTGGGTCACGGGACAAAGCAGGGAGGTTGCCATCCGTGTGACCTCCGCGCCCGCGCTGTCGCGGTTGTGTGAGGAGTTCGGTGGGCCGGTGGTGACAACCAGCGCAAACTGGGCCGGCGCACAGCCCGCGAGACATCTCTTCCAAGTTAAGCGATATTTTGGTGCGCAAATCGTGACCGTCCCGGGCCAAGTTAATCTCCAGGGACTTCCATCAACGATAAAACGCGTAGAGACTGGTGAGGTTTTGCGGTAAACACCACAGTTATTAAGGGTCAGAACATGGATTTGCCTGCGGTTGAGCAGTATTTAAAAGGATTACAGCGATCGATTTGTGACGAGTTGAGTGCCATTGATGGGTCTGCAGGCTTTGAGATGGAGAGCTGGGACCGTCCAGAGGGTGGTGGCGGTATTAGCAGGGTGCTGGCCGAGGGAGACGTGTTTGAAAAAGGTGGGGTAAATTTTTCTTACGTCGAGGGCGGCAAGATGCCCGGTAGTGCAACGCAACACCGGCCAGAGCTTGCGGGTCGCAGCTTCAAGGCGATGGGTGTTTCTCTAGTCATGCACCCGAGAAATCCTTACGCGCCAACTTCGCACGCCAATGTCCGATGTTTTGTCGCAGAAAAAGACGGCGAAGCACCGGTTTGGTGGATGGGTGGCGGCTTTGACTTAACGCCCTACTACGGGCGAGAAGAAGATGTGATCCATTGGCACCAAACCGCAAAAAATGCCTGTGACCCATTTGGCGATGGCGTTCACGCGAAGTATAAAAAGTGGTGCGATGACTACTTTTATTTACCACACCGCGCTGAGCCCAGAGGTGTTGGTGGTTTGTTTTACGACGACCTTAACGAATGGGGTTTTGAGAAGAGCTTTGACTTCATGCAGTCGGTGGGCGATTCGTTTTTAAAGGCTTATGTACCCATTGTGTTAAATAATAAAGATCGAGACTACGGTGAGCGGGAGCGTCAGTGGCAGCTTTACCGTCGTGGCCGCTACGTAGAATTCAATCTGGTTTTTGACCGCGGCACGTTGTTTGGGCTGCAGTCTAACGGCCGAACGGAGGCGATTTTGATGTCGCTGCCACCCCTCGTGCGCTGGGATTATGGAGTGACCCCTGAGCCGGGCACGCCTGAGGCCGAGCTTCTGGATTATTACTTGAAGCCAAAAGACTGGGTGTGAGAGGCGTTCATTTGTTTGGGGCAGGTACGTATCTAAGCACTGTTTGCTGGAGTCATCCATGAGGCGTTTTGCCGTAGTCGGGAACCCCATCGCGCACAGCAAATCCCCCGTCATACACGCAGGATTTGCCGAGCAGTGCGGGCACCAGATCGACTATCAAAAAATCTTGGTAGCACCCGATGAGTTTGACGCTGTTGTTACCGCTTTTTTTGACCAGGGTGGGGCTGGGCTTAACGTCACCGCACCCTTTAAAGAAGAGGCGTTCAACATGGCGGCTGTGCGAACCGAAGCTGCTGAGGATGCAAAAGCTGCGAATACGTTGTGGCTAGATGCCCACGGACAGATCTGTGCCCACAATACCGACGGCAGTGGGTTGTTGCGTGATTTAGAGGTCAATTTGACGTGGTCGATTGACGGCGCCAATGTATTGATCTTGGGCGCTGGGGGTGCCATGCGAGGTGTGCTAAGCGCGTTTTGTGAAAGAGCCCCTGCCACTATTCATATTGCAAACCGAACCGTCGCAAAAGCGGAACAACTGGCGGCGTTACTCGCCGGCAAGGTCTCCTTGAGCACCAGCGGTCTTCAGCACATTCCCGATTCGCCCTGGGACATTGTCATCAATGGTTTGAGCAGCGGTTGGACAGGCGACTTCCCGGACCTGGTTGTTCCCAACTTGGCACCGTCAGGCGCGGCGTACGATCTGCTCTACAGCAATGAACCCACTCCATTTATGCGCTGGGCGAAAATGCGCGGCGTTGAGCACGTCAGTGATGGGCTGGGAATGCTTGTTGAACAAGCCGCAGACAGCTACGCCGTCTGGCACAGTCAACGCCCTGAAACCGGCGAGGTGATATCACGTCTTCGCGGGGTCTAAACGTGACTTTCGTTGAGAAAAATATTTTTTAACTTGACGTAGTTCGCCGCTGAGTAAGACAAGAACTCGCGCTCACGCGGTGTTATTTCGCGCACGGGCTTTGCCGGAGATCCTGCGTACAGCCATCCGGTGTTGAGCGTCTTGCCGGGGGTTACGAGGCTGCCCGCCCCAATCATGACCTCGTCTTGTACCGTGGCGCCGTCCATGACCACCGAGCCAATGCCCACTAAGACGCGGTTGCCGAGGGTGCATCCGTGTAACACGGCGCTGTGACCGACGGTGACGTCGCTGCCGATAATCAAGGGGCACCCTGCTTCATTAAACGGCCCTGCATGGGTAATGTGCAGCACCGAGTTGTCTTGGATATTGGTCCGATTACCCACCCGGATACGGTGCATGTCTGCTCGAATGGCGCACTGAGGCCACACGCTGACGTCGTCGCCAAGCTCCAAATCGCCAAGCACCACTGCAGAGGGGTCGATCATGACTCGAGCCCCTAATATCGGTGTATGGCCTAAATATGACCGGATATTGTCGGGGCCATGATAGTTCGGTTTTTGCATGGTGTACTCTCGGAAGGCGTATCCTTGCTAACATTGGCACGCTAGACGCCACTGATTCAACCCGTAAACCACGCCGCGGCGAAAAACTATGACAAATGACATCCCTCCCAGCGCACCGATAAGGCCGCGTTTTATTGCAGGCGCTATTTGCCCGCAATGCAAAGCGATGGATCGGCTTGTCGTCGATATGACGACCGACGCACGCTCGTGTGTCGAATGTGGGTTTAGCGAAAAAAGACCCCAAGATGTCACATTCGAGCCCGTCACGCGGGTGACACGCGGCAGCGCTCGGCTCGTCGAAACGGCTGCAGAACCGGTGCGCATGATGATGCCTGACGTCGATAAGGACTAAATTACTGTTAATAAATTCACGGTATTTGTCTAACGAACGTGTTTCCACTGTGAATCCAATATGACTTCGTTATAATCGCGCGGCTGAAAAGCGTGGTCCGACCAAGGGGGCAGGGCCAGCCTACCGCTACAACGGGGAAGAAAAGATGCTGAACGCACGCGCACTAGCCGCGGCGGCGCTTACGCCGCTTGCTGCCAATGCCCAAAACCAAATTAATATGCCGACCGGCGTCTCGGACGCGGGCGTCGTGATTACTGAGCTCGGTGCTGAAATTTATGGACTGCACATGCTGATTTTCTGGATCAGCGTTGCGATTGGTGTCGGCGTTTTCGGCATTATGCTGTATTCGATTTACGCGCACCGCAAATCGCGCGGCGTTAAACCGTCGCAATTTCATGAGCACACAGGCGTTGAAATCGCCTGGACGGTTATTCCTTTTTTCATTCTGGTCGCCATGGCTGTTCCGGCAACGTCCACTTTGCTCGAGGTTTACGATAACGACGATGCCGAGCTCAGTATTTTGGTCACGGGCTATCAGTGGAAGTGGAAGTACGAGTATCTCGATGCTGACGGCGAAAATATTTCATTCTTTTCAAACCTCGCTACTTCGCAAGAGCAGATCTACAACACTGATGTCAAAGGTGAGAACTATCTGCTAGAAGTCGACCAACCACTGGTCATTCCGGTCGATACAAAAGTGCGATTCTTGATTACAGCGAGCGATGTCATTCACTCTTGGTGGGTGCCCGAAATTGCAGTCAAGCGCGACGCAATTCCCGGCTTTATTAATGAAGCGTGGACACGGGTTCTCGCAGAAGGCGTTTACCGTGGCCAATGCACCGAACTCTGTGGTTCTTACCACGGCTTTATGCCGGTTGAAGTACACGTCGTAAGCCAAGATGAGTTTGATGACTGGACGGCCTCAAAAAGAGGAGCGGCAGTAGCAGATGCAACCTTGGCGACTCAAGAGTTATCCGTTGATGACTTGATGGCGCGCGGCGCTGATATTTACAACGCAAGTTGCTTGGCCTGTCACGGTGCCAAGGGTGAGGGCGGTTTGGGTAATGCGATTGCCGGCAGTGCTATTGCTATGGGCGGTGTTGACTCACATTTAAACGTTATCGTGAACGGTGTTGCGGGAACTGCCATGCAGGCATTTGGCGCGCAACTGTCAGACGTTGACGTGGCAGCGGTCACCACTTATCAACGCAACGCTTTTGGAAACAATACTGGGGATGTAGTTCAGGCGTCTGACGTCGTGAGTTACAAAGAAGGATAATCGGAGGAAATTCAAATGGGCGATCACCACCACGGTCCAGCTAAAGGCCTCTCTCGCTGGCTGTACACGACTAACCACAAAGACATTGGAACCATGTACCTCTGGTTCTCATTCGCCATGTTCCTATTGGGCGGCGCATTCGCAATGATCATCCGCGCGGAGCTCTTCCAACCGGGGATGCAATTGGTTGAGCCAGGCTTTTTCAACCAAATGACGACGCTCCACGGGTTGATCATGGTTTTTGGTGCGATTATGCCGTCCTTTGTCGGACTGGCTAACTGGCTTATTCCAATGATGATTGGTGCGCCCGATATGGCGTTGCCGCGCATGAATAACTGGAGTTTTTGGATTCTGCCGCCGGCCTTTTTAATGTTGGCGTCTACACTGCTGATGGAGGGTGGCGCACCGGCGTTTGGGTGGACCTTCTACGCGCCTTTATCCACGACCTATGCACCGCCGTCGGTGACGTTCTTTATTTTCGCCATCCATATTCTGGGCGTATCGTCGATCATGGGCTCGATTAACATTATCGCGACTGTCATGAACATGCGGGCACCGGGCATGAGCTACATGAAGATGCCCTTGTTTGTCTGGACTTGGTTGATCACTGCCTTCCTTTTGGTAGCGGTTATGCCAGTCTTAGCCGGTGCGGTGACCATGATGCTCATGGATATTCACTTTGGCACGAGCTTCTTCTCGGCTGCGGGTGGTGGTGATCCCGTGTTGTTCCAGCACATTTTCTGGTTCTTTGGGCACCCTGAGGTCTACATTATTATTCTGCCCGCGTTCGGCGTGATCTCGCAGATCATCCCAGCCTTTTCGCGCAAGCCTCTGTTTGGGTATGCGTCAATGGTTTACGCAACAGCGGCTATCGCCTTCCTTTCGTTCATTGTTTGGGCGCACCACATGTACACCGTGGGGATGCCGCTTGCGGGCGAGTTGTTCTTTATGTACGCAACCATGCTTATCGCAGTACCCACGGGTGTTAAAGTCTTCAACTGGGTGACGACAATGTGGCGTGGTGCGATGACCTTCGAAACGCCAATGCTATTTTCGATTGGTTTCTTAGTGCTGTTCACCATTGGTGGTTTCACAGGTTTAATGCTATCCATCGCGCCTGCTGACTTCCAATACCATGACACCTACTTTGTGGTTGCACACTTCCACTACGTCATGGTCGCCGGTGCGGTCTTCTCCATGACGGCGGCAATTTACTTCTGGTTGCCAAAGTGGACGGGACGTATGTACAACGAAACAATGGGGAAGGTGCATTTCTGGGTCTCATTCATTGGCTTTAACATCACGTTCTTCCCACAGCATTTTGTTGGGCTGGCGGGTATGCCGCGGCGAATTCCTGACTACGCGCTTCAGTTCGCTGATTTCAATATGATGTCGTCGATCGGTGCGTTTATTTATGGCGCCTCGCAGTTGCTATTTTTGTACAATGTGATTGCGGCGATTACCTCAGGCAAGCGGGTGACGGATGAGAAGATTTGGGACGGTGCGGAAGGTCTTGAATGGACACTCCCCTCACCACCGCCTTATCACACGTTTGAGGTTCCACCGACGATTGAAGAGCAACCTGCTCATTAATTTCAAGGGATAACGCCGTGCGACTCAGCCAAGATCCAACGATAGACACGGTAGCCAAGTTGGGTGCCGTGTCTGTTGCTATGTTTGCGTTTGTATTTGTGGTCATGGTGCCGCTGTACAACGTGCTGTGCGATGCGTTGGGAATTAATGGGAAAACATCGTCTGAAGCCTACATTTCAGTCATGTCTGAGGTCGATGAAACGCGGTCGATTAAAGTCCAGTTCATTGCAACGAACAACGACGGTATGCCTTGGGCTTTTGCGCCCGACGTGACCGAGATGGTTGTCCATCCTGGTGCCGCCAATGACACCGTGTTTTATGCGGCCAACCCGACCACCGCGTCGATGATTGCGCAGGCGATTCCGAGTGTCTCGCCTTCCAGAGCGGCTGAGTTCTTCCATAAAACCGAGTGTTTTTGTTTTGAGCAGCAGCCTCTTGATGGTGAGAGTGAGGCGCAAATGCCACTTCAATTTATTGTGGACCAAGATCTACCAGCAGATATTAAGACCATCACGCTGTCCTACACACTATTCGATGTGACGTCGCTGATGCGCGACAAGGTCGCCTCGCGCTAAACTAATAGGGGCCCCGGGGGATGGGGCAAAACGGAGAAAAAAATGTCGAGTGCCCAACCTTCAACAGAGTACGAAAAGTACTACGTGCCAGAGAGTTCCAGTCTTGCTGTTCGCGCAACCATTGGCCTTGTGCTGACGGTCTTCGGTGGCGGTTTGGTTCTTAATGAAATGACCTTTGGCGGCACTCACGATACCGGCGGTATGGCGAAATACGTGATGTATGTCGGTCTGGCTATTTTCATTGCAACACTGACGTATTGGTTCCGAACTGCCATTAAGGAAAACAAGGCGGGTATGAACAGCAGTCAGCTGAGCAACAGCTACGTGCTCGGTATGTTTTGGTTCATATTTTCTGAGGTCATGTTTTTTGCCGCGTTTTTTGGTGCCTTATTGTATGTACGAACGCTCGCAGGCCCTTGGCTGGCAGGTGAAGGCGACGGTGGTCGCATGAACTTCCTTTTGTGGGAAGGGTTTGAATACACTTGGCCGCCAGTGATTACACCACAAGAGGTCGTGGGTGGAGCGTTGAGCCAACCCATTGCCAATAATGGTGAGTTTGTCTCACAACACACGTCGATGGCATTTGCCGACGCGCACCACTGGTATGCGTGGTTGCCCCTCTGGAACACGATTATTCTCCTGACATCGAGTGTGACCTGTGAGTTTGCTCACCGCGGATTGGCAAAAGGCGATATTAAGAGATTTGAAGCCTGGCTTGCAGTCACTGTTGGCCTGGCGATCATCTTTCTGTTTTTGCAGGCGGCGGAATACTACGAAGCCTACGAGTTATTTGGTTTAACACTCAATTCCGGGATTTACGGTTCAACGTTCTTTATGTTGACGGGCTTTCACGGATTTCACGTCGCCATGGGTATGACGATGTTACTGATTCAGTTGATTCGCTCGGTTAGAAATAAGCACCTTACGCCCACAGACCACTTTGGCTTTTCAGCATCAAGTTGGTACTGGCACTTTGTTGATGTGGTTTGGGTCTTCCTCTTTATCTTTGTCTACATTATCTAAGGACGACATTGTCGTTTAGAAGGGGCGGGTCTAACCCGCCTTTTTTTTACTCGGAACTTTCAGCCGCGGGAGCGGCGTCCCAGGGACTGGTATGTCCCAACTGACCTGTTGCTACGCCGTAGGTAATTAACGCCATGAGTGTTCCCGCAATACCAACGCGAACACGTAACGAGTTAACGAGGCGCATTTTTTTGACGTCGCCGCGGTCCATCATCAAAAAATACATCCCAGCCCCGAGAGTGACCAGTAACGCGAGCATGAGTAAGACAATTAGTCCTTTGAGCATAGAAAATCCTTACACTGGGAGCAGTGCCCCCTACTTGCGGGGATAACGTGGGATGAATGAGAACGTGGAGTGTAGCGAAACCAAGATGAACTTGCGCGTCACGCTTGATTGGAGGACAACATTAGCGACAGCAGTGTTGTTACCCACGTTATTATTTTTAGGTTTTTGGCAGCTCGATCGTGCTGACGAAAAGATCGACCTTATTGCGCGGATGGACGAGCGTCGAGTACTGCCGCCCATTACACCGTTTCAAGCGCAGCAGCTTCGAGCTGAAGAGTTGGCGGACCGCCAGTTGGCGATGAATGCGACGTTTACAGACGGTCAATATGTGCTTTTAGACAATCGACTTCGGAGCGGGCGTTTTGGTTACGAGGTTGTGGCCTTCATACAGGACCAAGGGCTTTTGGTGCCTTTAAATCTGGGTTGGATCGAGGGCGATGCGTCGCGGCAAACATTACCAGAGGTGTCACTGCCAGTAGGGACCCATGAGCTAACGGGTCGCCTATACCAGCCCAGTAGCGAGGCGTTTATGCTCGGCGCCAATCCATTTCCAGCGGCTTTACCTGGCGTTGTTCAGCAGTTGTCCTTTACAGACTGGGCGCCGGACTTAGAGGCTCAGTTCGCTCAACCGATTTTTGGTTTTGAAGTCAGAGTTGGGGAGTTTGAGGCGGTTGCATTTGTGGCGGACTGGGCAACGGTGAACCAGACGCCGGCAAAACATCAAGGTTACGCGGTGCAATGGTTTACTATGGCGGCGGCCTTGGGACTCGCGTTTATCTTCCGCAGCAGCAATATAGCGAGCTGGTTGCGTTACCGATTGAGTAGTACTCGGTCATAGCCTTTTTTATGGGGATACAGAAAGTGACTCAAAATAATGATCAGCGAGGCGGTCGCACGATACTGTTGTTAATCGCCGGTTTACCCGTGACGATGATCTTAGCGGCAACTTGGCTTTGGTATTTTGTGGAGCAGGGCGACATTGATATTGTTGGTGCCCTTGGGACTGCCAACAGTGGTGAGTTGCTTGCACAGCCGGTCAATATTAATACGCTGCCGTTCACCGCGGCTGTTGGTACACCCACCAGCCTCGAATCGCAGGAATCCAAGTGGACCTTTATGGTTCTTAATAACGGTGATGCGTGCAATGAAACGTGTTCTGAGCTGCTTTATTTAACGCGGCAAATACGAATCGCCATAGGCCGAGACTTTCAGCGCATACAGCGCTTAATCGTCGTCGACCAGCCCGCAGCCACCGTGGCAATGCAGTCGGGACCCCTATTGCTGGACGCCGTGGCTGAAGAACACCCCGACCTCAGGGTTTGGCAGCGGGGCATCGAGCCGGTCGTTCCCGCTCAACATGTGAGCGATAACGCCTGGTATCTGGTGGATCCTTCTGGTTGGGTAATGATGCGATACTCCGCGGACGTTAATTACCGAGATGTCATTGGCGATCTCAAGTTCTTGCTTAAGAACTCAGGGGGCTAGTAATGAGTGAATCGATAGTGGCTCGATGGTCTGATTTCTTAGAGCTGACGAAGCCGAGGGTTGTCGCGCTGATGTTACTTACCGCGTTGATCGGTATGTGCATGGCGGTCCCCGGTCTTGTGCCGTGGGAGCCCCTTGTCTACGGTAACTTAGGCATTGGTCTTTGCGCGGGTGCCGCGGCGGCGATCAACCACGTTGTGGACGAGCGTATTGACCAAGAGATGTCGCGCACGACGAATCGACCCGTTGCGCAAGGACGAGTGTCTCAGACCGAGGCCCTTGTATTTGCGGCATTACTCGCAATTTCGGGGACCGTACTACTGGCGGTCACCATTAATGTACTCACCGCAGTACTCACTGTTGCGAGTTTGGTGGGCTATGCGTTTATTTACACGATGTTTTTGAAGCGTGCGACGCCTCAAAATATTGTAATCGGCGGTCTTGCCGGAGCGGCGCCGCCTTTACTGGGTTGGACCGCAGTGACCGGTGAAATTCATGGTCACGGGTTATTGTTGGTGCTGATTATCTTTGCCTGGACCCCTCCTCATTTTTGGGCGCTGGCGATACACCGCAAAGAAGAGTACGCGGCGGTTGGTATACCGATGCTGCCGGTAACCCATGGGAATCGGTTCACGGCGCTCCACATTTTGCTGTACACAATACTGATGTTTCTCATTACGCTGTTGCCGTTTGCAACGTTTCTGAGTGGCTGGATTTACGCCGCATCAGCAGTGGTTTTGGGGGCTGGTTTTTTGTATTGGTCGATCGAAATTTTGCGTGAAAAAAATCCTAAAGCACCCATGGAGACCTTTAAATACTCCATTAACTATTTGCTGCTGTTATTCATCGCGATGCTTGCTGATCACTGGATATTAGGAGCGCCCCTATGACTCTGACTCAACAACAACGAGTCGGCCTCACGGTTTTTGCAGTCTTGCTGGGCATTACGATTATTGTCGCGGGTTTTGTACACCGTATTCAGCAACCTCGAATCATGACAATGTCTGAAATGCGGGCCAATGGGCTGTTTATTTTTGATACACCGCGCGATCCGGGTAAGTTTGCGCTGACGAGCCATAAAGGCACCGTGTTCAATGAAGAGAGCGTGGAAGGCGACTGGACACTGCTCTTTTTTGGTTTCACTTTTTGTCCCGATGTTTGCCCAACGACGCTGTCATTTTTGGCGGGGCTCAAAGAAAGTCTCGAGGGCACTGAAGCCGAATCAACCGGTGTCGTGATGGTGTCTGTTGATCCCGCACGTGACACGGTTGATCAGTTGTCGCAGTACGTCCCCTACTTTCACCCCGAATTTTTGGGTGTAACGGGTGAGTTTCCCGAGATTTTGAGCTTTGCTCGTCGGTTTAACGCACCGTTTCGCAAGGTACCCACAGAGGACGGTGACTATCAGGTAGACCACAGTGCGAACGTGGTGTTGATTAATCCTCAAGGGGACTTTCATGGATTTTTTAGGGCGCCTCTGGATTTGGCAAAAATGAAGGTCACGCTGCGCTCTGCTCGTTACTACTGGAGCGAACAATATGACTGATACGTCGCGCCTCATTTTAGTCGATGGATCGTCCTACTTATTTCGAGCGTTTCACGCCCTCCCCCCGCTGACCAACAGCAAGGGCTTTAACACTGGCGCTGCTAAAGGCGTTATTGGGATGATAAAACGACTGCAAGCTGACAACCCGAATGACCAGTTGGTCATTATTTTCGACGCAAAGGGCCCGACGTTTCGGAACGACATTTATGCCGAGTACAAGGCCAATCGTCCACCCATGCCCGAAGAGCTACGTGAGCAAATTGAGCCTATTCACAACGTCATTCGCGCAATGGGATTGCCGCTGATTTCTGTCTCGGGCGTCGAGGCTGACGATGTTATCGGCACGCTGTCGGTGATGGCGGCGTCACAAGCAAGGCCTGTGCTTATTTCCACCGGCGACAAGGACATGGCTCAGTTGGTCAATGAACACGTCACATTGGTTAACACCATGACGCAGCTGGTTCTGGATCGTGAGGGCGTGATTGAAAAGTTTGGTGTACCGCCTGAGTTGATTATCGACCTGCTCGCGTTGATGGGAGACTCGGTAGATAACATTCCGGGTGTTGCTGGCGTGGGTGAAAAGACTGCGTTGGCGCTGTTACAAAATTTAGGCGGCGTGGCCGAGATCTACTCGCATTTAGAGCGCGTTGCTGAGCTGCCTGTACGCGGTGCCAAGTCCTTGGGCGACAAGCTCTCCGCCAGTCAAGAAATGGCGGAGTTGTCCTACGTACTTGCAACGATTAAGACGGATTGCGACCTTGCGCTGTCGGAGTCAGATCTGCGTTCTTCGCCACCTGACAGCGATCGGCTGATTGCACTTTACCAAGACCTCGAATTCAAGACATGGCTTGACGAGTTACTGAGTCCATCGCTGCTCGCAGGCGTCGAACAGCCCGCTGAAAATACGGCGCCTTCACCCGAACTCGCGGTTGTGACGATTGTCGACCAAGACACGCTCAGTGAATGGTTAGAGCGATTGGCGAACGCACCGCTGTTCGCGTTTGATACAGAGACAACCAGTCTCAATTATATGCAGGCCGAGATCGTGGGTGTCTCGTTTGCCGTGACCGCTGGAGAGGCCGCTTACGTACCGCTGGCGCACATTAGTCCGGGGCTCGAGGGTCAGCTGAATCGCGAGCAGGTGCTTGAGCAGTTGCGACCCCTTTTGGAGTCAGAAGATGTAAAAAAGGTCGGCCAGCATCTTAAGTACGATGCCAACGTTCTTGTGAATCACGGCATTACACTGCGCGGTATCGCTCACGACACCATGCTTGAGTCCTACGTGATTGACGCCGTTGGAAGTCGTCATGACATGGGGAGTCTGGCTCTAAAGTACCTTGGCCAGCGTGTTATCTCTTTTGAGGAGGTCGCGGGGAAAGGCGCGAAGCAGGTGTCCTTCGACCATGTCGATATTGAACGCGCCGCAGCGTATGCCGCGGAGGATGCAGACGTCACCTTGCGCTTGCACGATGCCCTGACATCCAGGCTTGCAGCGGAGCCCAGACTTCGTGAAGTCTATGAAACACTTGAGTTACCCCTAGTCCCAGTGCTCTCCAAAATTGAGCGTAACGGTGCTTTTATTAACGTCGATCGGTTGCGCGCGCAAAGTAAGGAGATTACTGAGCGATTAGTCGTCCTCGAGGCGACAGCCTGTGACTTGGCGGGTCAGCCCTTCAATTTGGCGTCGCCCAAACAGCTGGGTGAAATCTTATTCGAGAAGCTTGAGCTCCCGGTGATTAAGAAAACGCCAAAGGGGGCACCGTCGACGGCAGAGGACGTATTGGTAGAACTGGCCAGGGATTACGAGTTGCCTGCCGTACTGATTGAGCATCGTGGCCTCGCAAAATTGAAGTCGACTTACACGGATAAGCTGCCGGAAATGGTCGATCCGCGAACAGGCCGAATACACACCTCTTACCACCAAGCGATTACCGCTACCGGGCGCCTTTCTTCCAGCGATCCAAACCTTCAAAACATTCCCGTTCGCACTGATGAAGGACGCCGTATCCGGCAGGCTTTTGTCGCGCCCGAGGGCCGTAAAATTGTTGCGGCGGATTATTCCCAAATTGAACTTCGCATCATGGCACACCTGTCGAGTGATGCAGGTTTGCTCCACGCGTTTGCCAACGAGCTCGACGTTCACAGTGCGACGGCCTCAGAGGTT
>JABIZW010000104.1 GCA_018666295.1 Halieaceae bacterium | reverse complement strand
CGAAGAGAATCGCGCGGTATCCATGCCGATTAAAACGCGTCGAATTCCCGGAACCCGAAGTAGCGTTGCGTCAGAGACCTTCTTATACACAGGGTTTTTTAACAGCCGCTGTATAACAACCACCAAAATCACAATACCCACCATGAGTAGCACGCCGTAATTCGTCAGAAAATCACTGGTGGCGATGAGCGCAACCGTTAACGGGGGTAACTCCGTTTTGGTTTGCGCAAAAATGCCGACCATCTCTGGAACTACAAACACCATTAACGCCGTGACCACCGCAATGGCCACACCAATTAAAACAAACGGGTAGATCAGCGCCATCTGCAGTTTCTGGGCCGTGTGTTGTCGGTTTTCCGTATAATCCGCCAGCTGCTCAAGCACTGGACCCAGTTGCCCAGCCTGCTCGCCGGCGGTCACCATCGCGCGGTACATGTCACCAAACGTCTGCGGGAACTGCCCCATGGCATGCGCCAGAGTGTGCCCCTCGGCAACCTTAGAACGAACCTGCAGTAACAGTGCCTTTGTTGATGCCCGTCGCGTTTGTTCAGCGGCCGCTTGAAGACACTCATCCAGCGGGAGCGACGACGCCACTAAGGTCGCTAATTGTCGTGTCACTAAGGCGAGTTCGCTGGCGCTCAGTCGGGGTGCAAACCATCCTCGTTTTGCCCCTGAGTCCGCGCGTGTGCCGTTGGCTGCGCGCCTCCCCGCCGAAGTCACTTCAATCGGACGAAGACTCTTGGTTCTCAGCTGTGCGCGAATTTGCCGTTCAGAGTCGCCCTCAAGAACCCCTTTGATCAGTTTCCCGTCGGAGTCGAGTGCCCTGTATTTGTAAGCCGCCATGCTATGTCACCGAGGTAACGCGAAGGACCTCTTCAAGCGTTGTTTCGCCGCCCAAAATTCGGCGTTGGCCATCGACCTGAATACCGGGGTAATTCTTGCGTGCCACCGACAACATCGCTTGCTCACCCTGACCCTCGTGGATCGCGGTTCGAAGCGCCTCATCGACCTCAACAAGCTCATAAATACCGGTTCGCCCGCGATACCCCGTCATGTTGCACTTAGCGCAACCCTTAGCGTGATAAATCTGGACCGGCTCGTCGCCCGTTATCCCGAGTAATTCTCGCTCGCGGCCACTGGCCTCGGCCGGCTCTCGACAGTCCATACAGAGGAGTCGAACCAGCCGCTGAGCCATCACACCGACCAAGCTCGAGGAGAGTAAAAACGGTTCCACTCCCATGTCTTGTAACCGTGTCACAGCACCAATCGCCGTATTAGTGTGCAACGTGGACAGCACAAGGTGACCCGTTAAAGAGGCCTGTACTGCGATCTCGGCAGTTTCCAAGTCTCGAATTTCTCCCACCATCACCACGTCGGGATCCTGACGCAAAATCGCGCGCAGTCCCCGAGCAAATGTCATATCCACCTTAGGATTGACCTGTGTCTGTCCCACACCCGGTAGCATGTACTCTACGGGGTCTTCGATCGTTAAGATGTTCCGAGAAGTTTGGTTAATGCTCGATAGCCCTGCATACAGGGTAGTGGTCTTGCCCGAGCCTGTAGGTCCCGTGACCAAGATAATGCCGTGGGGTCTGGCAAGCGCTCTACGGTAGCCCTGATGCACCTGCTCGTTCATCTTGAGCTGCGTTAACTCGAGCTGGCCCGCTTGCTTGTCCAGTAATCGAAGCACAACGCGCTCGCCGTGCGCAGAGGGAATTGTCGACATTCGAATATCGATTGCGTGACCTGCAATGCGGACCGATATGCGGCCATCCTGCGGTATACGCTTCTCCGCAATATCGAGTTTAGCCATTACTTTTAGGCGCGAGACCAGCAGTGATGCCAACATACGCTTGGGTGACAAAACCTCGGCGAGAACGCCATCGATCCGGTAACGCACCGACAGTCGGTCCTCAAACGTCTCTATGTGTATATCTGACGCTTGCTCTTTCACCGCCTGAGACAATATCGCGTTGATGAGTCGGATAATGGGCGCGTCATCCTCTGCGTCCATCAAGTCACCCAGATCAGGAATCTCATCCACGAGCCGCGCCAAATCGACGTCAGTGGAAAGATCCTCCGCCATTTGGGCCGCCTGATTTTGATTGCGCTGATAGGCGCCGCTCAAGCGAAGCTGGAACGTCGCCTCGTCAACTTGTTCGAGCTTAAAATTTGCGCCTGATGTGCGCCTGACTTCAAGCAGCGTGCTGGTGTCTATAGGACCCACATGACTCAACACCAAGCCGTTTTCAGCGTCCTCAAGCACGACCTGGTGCGCTTTAGAAAAACCAAAAGGCAAAAGCCCACTTCGGGGATCTGCAATTAAAGGCCCCTCTCCCTCGACCGAGAGGGACGCATCGATGCTCACAGTCTCAGGAATGATACTCACTGATCAATCGGCTCCTCAGCCAAATTAGGGAGTGAACGCACGCGATCCTCCCACGTCGGGAGTACGGGGATCACGTTGTCATCAAGGAACATCAGGCCCTGATCTCGGCGCTGGCGTTGTTGATCGCGAATGTATCGATACTTTTCAGCCGTCGCCCCCCTAAGGTCTTCATCGTCGCGAATAATCGTGGAGCGGATAAAGACGAGTAAGTTCGACTTCGTCACAGAAACAACGTCGTTTCTGAATAATCTTCCAATAATAGGAATACCCGACAGCACGGGTACACCCTGTCGCGAGTCTTGTATATCGTCTTTAACCAGCCCCCCTAACACGACGATATCGCCGTCT
>JABIZW010000028.1 GCA_018666295.1 Halieaceae bacterium | reverse complement strand
GGGCTGATTCGCATCCCACGCTGCGTGACGAACAGGGGTGAGTCGAAGCCGAGTGACTCGTCGCCGAAGGGTCGGTATTTCATCCACTCCGATAACGCCGTAAGCGCGGGTCTGCCGACAGGAACCAGACGTGTTTTCTGACCTTTGCCCACAACGGTGATCACTTTATCGGTCTTATCCAAGTCATTTATGTTGGTCCCAACAAGTTCGGCAAGACGTAGCCCTGCAGAGTAGAAGAGTTCAGCCATCGCATGATCTCGTGCCATCAACGCATTGTCACTGCGATGGTTGAGAAGCTGAGCGACCTGATCTGGTTCGAGTGTTTTAGGCAGTTTTCTTGGTGTTCTGGGGGCCTTCACTCCTGCTGTTGGGTCGTTCAAATTGGGGCTATGGCGTGCGAGAAACTTATACAGTGATCGCGTGGAGGACAGGTGCCGCTGAATCGATGTCGCAGATAGTGTGTTTCGATTCAACACAGCCACCCACTGCCTGAGTAACGATTGATTGAGTTGATTAGGGTGCGAGATATCGCGTTCAGCACAAAAGCTAATCAGCTTTTTGAGATCTCTTTGATAGTTTGCAATCGTGTGCGATGAGTACCCTCGAACAACATCAATGTATTGCAGGAATTCGTCGACTGCCTGATCCAGTGTTTGATCGGACAAGGCGTTAGTCCGCGGGTCGGTTAATGGGTAAGCTTGAAATGACATCCGCTAAGTATTCGAGAAAGAGTGTCCCTTCGCCAATACCATAGCGTGTGGCATCGACCGACCCGACGGCAATCACTGCAGACTCTTGTCGTCGCGTTGTAAGCCGCGCTAGTGCGGCCGAGCCTTCTGTGGCCTCTTCATCAAACAGCGCTTTGAGTTCGTGAGCGCGTAGAGGACCACTTGTGGCGTTTTTGTTGCCTAGTAAATGCGACGCAACAGTGTTCGAGGGACTGTCGCCATTGTCACCACACCAGTGAAATGCGACTAGCTCGACGTTGAAGCTCTTTTTCACAAGGGCGCAGAAAAGACCGGCTATGTCGTCTTTCGAGCTGCGCTCGGCCAGCGATGAAATGACTTCTTGCGTCGCCTGCAGTAGCGCCTCATTTTGCTCTGCTCGCGCCACTAAGCCGTCTAAGCGACGCCTTAATTCGGCATTGCGCTCGCGTAAAAGGGCCACCTGGCGTTCAACGAGTGATACTGCGCCGTCGCTCACGTGGGCCAACTTTAACTCCCCAAGTACGTCTGGGTGTTGATCAAAAAAATCGGGGTGTGCGCGCAGATAATCACTGACTATCGCTGCGGTTACGGCCTCTGGTGCTGTTGACGCGTCGCTCATTTACAACTCACTGGAGTGTCAGTTTTCCTTCAAAGACGGTTTCCGCAGGTCCAGCCAACCACACTGGTGCGCGCTCATCTTCCCAAGTCACTTCGAGCTTACCCCCGGGCAGTGTCACTGTCACGTTGGTTGACAACAGTCCCAGTCGGATGCCGTGCACCACGGCGGCGCAGGCACCTGATCCGCAGGCCAATGTCTCACCGACCCCACGCTCAAATACCCTGAGTTTGACGGCACTCGCGGTCTCAATTTCCATAAAACTAACGTTAACGCCCTCTGGGAAAACGTCGAGTGCTTGCACCATCGGACCAATCTTCTCGACCGGTGTTGCCCCGCAGTCATCAACAAGAACGACTGCGTGAGGATTGCCCATCGACAGAATGCCCGCTTTTAAGGTCACGTTACCGAGCGTCAGATCGCACTCGATGTCGGTGCTCTCAAGCGAGCACGGGACTGCGTTTAATGCCAGTTTGGGTGCGCCTAGATCGGCGCTGACTTGCAGGTCTTTGGTCATCACCAGCCGCGTTAGCTCGCCACCGACCTCGAGCGTAATCGCATCACTGCCCGAGAGTCGCTGTTCTCGAATAAAGCGGCCGACACAGCGCGCGCCGTTGCCGCACTGTCCTGCAACAGAGCCGTCCGCATTAAAGATCTTGTATTCAAAATCTGCATCTGGGCGTTTGGGCGGTTCAATCAGTAAAACCTGGTCGCAGCCGATCCCAGAGTGTCGATTGGCAAGGTACTGAATGTGTGCTGGTGTCAGTTCAACGGGCTTTCTGACGCCGTCGATCACCACGAAGTCATTGCCTGCACCGTGCATTTTTGTAAATTCGAGTTTCATACGAGGTGCTCCGGCAACCGTTCGCTGGCCCATAAATCTTCGACCTGCTCGCGCTCACGAATGATGTGAGCTGTACCGCCGGACACGAGAATCTCGGGGGCCCTGGGGCGGGTGTTGTAATTTGACGACATGGCAAAGCTATAAGCTCCCGATCCCATCACGGCCAGTAGGTCTCCTTCGGCCAGCGTGAGCCTCCGATCTTTACCTAAGAAGTCACCGGTCTCACAGACGGGACCGACAATATCGTAAGTTGTGGGATTGCCTTCTCGCGTCTCTACCTCAACGATATTTTGCCACGCGGAGTATAGAGCCGGTCTCAATAGGTCATTCATTGCGGCATCGACTACTGCAAATTGTTTCGTTTCCCCGGCTTTAATCACCATGACTTCGGTTAGTAGTGCACCTGCATTTCCCACAATGGATCGACCCGGTTCAATGAGGAGCTCCATGGCAAGGTCACCCAGCTGATCTCGGACCGCTGAAATGAGGTGTTTAGGACTGGGAATATGCTCATCGTCATAGCGAATACCCAAGCCGCCGCCGATATCGATGTGTGTCAGCTCAATGCCTTGTGCTCCGAGTGCCAGCACTAAGTCGCGCAGATGAGAAACGGACTCGATAAACGGCTCAATCTCAGTCAGTTGACTGCCAATGTGACAGTCAATACCCACTGGTCTTAGCGACGACGAGGCCTGTGCAACGTGATAGAGAGCGATCGCGGCGTCCGCGCTGACACCGAACTTATTTGCTTTCAGTCCGGTTGAAATGTACGGATGTGTTTTCGCATCGACATCGGGGTTGATCCGAATTGAAATGGGCGCCACTTTGCCCAACTGCCCGGCGATTTTTTCGATGAGTGCAAGCTCAGAGGCCGATTCAACGTTAAAACATCGAATGCCTGTCTTGAGCGCGAAATCGATCTCTGCCATTGATTTCCCCACGCCTGAGAAAACCACTTTCTGGGGGTCGCCACCGGCGGCGAGCACTCGACGCAGTTCGCCGCCTGAGACAATGTCAAAGCCAGAGCCTAGCGAGG
>JABIZW010000225.1 GCA_018666295.1 Halieaceae bacterium | reverse complement strand
GACGCTCGGAGTACACTCGCTCAACTGATGGACGACCCTGAGAGCATTTCTAATGCGTCATTTCCCTTTGCAACGACTCGTGAAATAAACGTTTGCGGCGTCACCGTTTGGGCATTTCGTATCAGCTACGTGGGTGAGCAAGGCTGGGAGTTGTACTTCCCGTTCTCAGAAGGTCTGAAGATTTGGGATGCGTTATTCGAGTTAGGAGTGACTCCCGTTGGTATCGAAACGTATGCCAATAGCCGCCGTCTTGAAAAAAGTCTCCGCCTTCAAAATGCAGATCTTGAAATCGACTACAACCTTTACGAAGCGGGACTTGCGCGACCCAAAGTAAAAGCTGCTGATTTTCACGGAAAGGCGGCTTACGTTCAGCAACGGGAGCTCGACCAGCAGGCCGCTTATCTGTGCACCTTCATGCTACAGGACACCACAGACAGCGACGGTGTTGTGCGCTACCCCGTGGGAAACTGGCCAATCCTCGACCCCAGTACCAAGGAGGTCATCATCGACTCGCACGGTCGTCGGTCGTATACGACGAGCATGGCCTTCGGACCCAGCCTAGGCGCCAATATTGCGATGGGCTACCTCCCAGCTGATCAAGCGAAAGAAGGTGACATTGTGCTGATCGAGTACTTTGGTGAGCACTATCAAGCGAAAGTCATGAAGGTGGGCTACGGCGCGCTCCTTGATCCCACTAATGAGCGGCCTAAAAGCTGACTCAAAAAAAAAGGAGCCAACAGGCTCCTTTTTTACTTTACAGCCGCTTAACGACGACGACGCCTTCGCCCTTCAGGCTCTGGTGCCGTCTTCGGGGGTGGTGCGGGAACCACCGAAAATAAGTTGGGGTAAGGATCTGACTTGTGCGGAAACGCCATAGCAGCGACAAAATAATCTTGAAAGTCTGCCTCCATCGCGGTTTCAATCCGCTCTGCTTTGTTGACCGTCTGCTGAATACTCA
The DNA here is from genome assembly GCA_018666295.1 of Halieaceae bacterium. GTDB lineage: Bacteria > Pseudomonadota > Gammaproteobacteria > Pseudomonadales > Halieaceae > Luminiphilus. The sequence goes on along the minus strand of JABIZW010000225.1, from coordinate 9,787 downwards.
CGCGCGACTCACGGTTCAACAGTGCTATTCGAGCACCCACACCGGCGGCATTGCCCGCCGATGACACATTGCTTAACGCACAGTCAGGAATAAGCCCCAGCACCATTGCGTGCTCAACACTGATGTGGCTACCAAAGGCACCCGCCAAACGAATGCGATCGACGGTCGCCACCCCCATCTTATCCATGAGGAGCTTAATCCCGGCATAGAGCGCCGCTTTCGCAAGCTGGATCTGTCTCACATCGTTCTGTGTCACAACGATGTCACGCTGCGATTCGTGTTGGGAAAAATGTAAAACGTACGACCATGTTCGTCCATTAGAACGAACTCGCTCTGTCTGTTCGGCAAGCGCTCCATCGACAATACCGTCTTGGGTGATGATCCCGGCGAGAAACATTTCGGCGATCACCTCAATGATGCCGGAACCGCAAATCCCCGTAATATTGAGACCTTTTGTCGAGGACTCAAAGCCCTGCTCGGTGGACCACAAATCTGAACCAATCACTTTGAATCGGGGTTCAAGAGTCTCTCGATCAATCCGGACACGTTCAATGGCACCGGCTGTCGCTCGCTGACCGGCGCTGATTTCACCCCCTTCAAACGCCGGACCAGTGGGACTTGAACACACAAGAAGGCGATCTTCGTTACCTAAAACAATTTCGGCATTCGTACCCACATCAACGATAAGGCTCATCGCTTTTTCTCGATCTGGCGCCTCAGCCAAGATCACACCCGCCGTATCTGCACCGACATGCCCCGCGATGCAGGGCAAAACGAACAATCGCGCCTGCAGGTGCACATTAAGTCCTAAGTCACTGGCCTTAAGCGTTACGGCTTCATCCAATGTCAGCGCAAACGGCGCACCCCCTAAATTTATGGGGTTAATACCTAAGACAAGGTGATGCATGATCGGATTTGCGACCAACGAGATCTCTAAAATGTTATCGGTTGTCTCGCCCAGCTGCTCTGTCAGTTCGACGAACAACTTGCTGAGCGCCGACTGAATGGCCTGGGTCATCGCTTCAGCACCCTCTGGATGCATCATGATATATGACACGCGACTCATCAGATCTTCACCAAACGGAATCTGGGGGTTCATGACACTTGCTGAGGATAAAACATCACCCGTCGCAAGATCGCATAAATGCGCTGCGACCGTTGTAGAGCCCACATCAACCGCAACACCACGCGCCGCATCAAACAAGCCAGACCATACACCGACAATCTGATTCGACTCAAAGACGGCAACCGTTACACCCCTGTCCCCAGTGGCTAATACTGACTGAAGCTTAACGAGTTCCGAGGTCTCGATACCCAGATTCGTGAGACCCCAATCAGCCTCAAGCGCATCGAAAAGCAACCTCGCCTCTCCACGTGCATCCTCCAACGAGGACTCCACCAGTGTCACAAAGTACAGTCGAGTCGCGGTGCTGAGCTGAATATCTCGGTGCTCCGCGTCTTTACGAATGATCTGACGGTGCACCTGGCTTTCAGGTGGCACATCGATAATCACATCGTCCAGCAACTCGGCGTGACAGCTCAGCCTGCGGCCCTCTGGCAGCGGGCCTTTGCGCTCATTGAACTTGATTTCCGTAGCGACAAGCGCAGAGAGATGTTCTGGGCTAGAAGTCATATTGTGCTTTTGGAAGTGCCCTGACATACAGGCAATCTGACAACGGCCACACAAGCCACGACCACCACAAACCGAGTCGATATCAACCCCTAGGGTACGAGCCGCGTCCAGAAGCTGCGTGTGCTTTGGAAACTCACCTCGCTTACCCGATGGAAGAAATAGAACCTTGATCTGCTCGCTAGACACGTCTTATGCATTACCTCTTCGACGACCGGCTCGTCCACGACGACCTCCGCCAGTACCTTCGGCCGCGGGATCTCTATACGCCTTGATCCAGTTTGCACAGTTCGGGTCGTGTCCCATCATCACATCACCGCCGCGAACGGCTTGCATCACCTCCGGGTGCAATGGACTGGTAATCGCAGAGGTCATACCGGCGCCCATGGCCATCGTCAAAAACGCCGCATTGATCCCGTTCCTATTAGGCAGACCGAAGCTTACATTGGACGCGCCGCAGGTCGTATTCACTTTAAGATCAGTGCGAAGTCGACGAACCAGCTCCATGACCTGAACACCTGCGGTATTGATCGCGCCAATTGGCATCACTAAAGGATCTACAACAACGTCTTCGTGGGATATCCCATAATCAGCAGCACGTTCAACAATCTTTTTGGCCACTGCAAAGCGTACGTTTGGATCTTCAGAAATGCCGGTCTCATCGTTTGAAATAGCCACGACCGCGGCACCGTATTTCGCGACAAGCGGCAAGACACGCTCGAGCACTTCGTCCTCACCTGTCACTGAATTTACCAAAGCCTTCCCTTGATAGACCGACAGCCCCGCTTCAAGCGCTTCAACAATCGACGAATCAATACTCAGCGGCACGTCCGTAATTGACTGCACTAACTGTATCGCTTCGGCCAGAATTCGCGGCTCATCGGCTAAGGGAATACCGGCATTGACATCGAGCATTTGAGCCCCGGCCGCAACTTGAGCAAGCGCGTCCGCTTCAACCCGGCTGTAGTCCCCATTTTTCATTTCTTCAGCAAGAATTTTACGACCGGTGGGGTTAATACGCTCGCCGATGACTATAAAGGGCTTGTCAAAACCCATATGAACTTCTCGAGAAGCCGAGCTAATAATGGTTGTCGTCATGAGTGTCTCCAGCACGATCCCCCATGACGGTTACGTGCAATTTTTATTGTCAGCCCTAGGGCTCATTGTTATGCCGCCGATACAAACATTGCGGTCGTTCTTCGCGTGTTCAAGAACACGCCGCTTACCTCAACGACGCTATCGTGCGTCTTCGAACCCTTTATTAGCAATGAGCGCTTTAAGCGTCTCATCCGACACCTCGCTCTCAATGCCCTGACCTATTTGTTGCGCAAGCTCTTGAGGTGACAGACTGGACTCAATCGACGAGGTCACTCTGCGCCATTCGTCAAGGTAGGCGTCGCTGCCCCCCTTATCGGCGCGCATAGCCGCACGGTCAATCGCCGCTTGGAACCGATGCTCAAGTAAATACTTACCCCGTTCACGACCTCGCTTTATCTGGACTTGTGATGGAATATCTCGCCAGTACACGTCAATTCTCTGCAAACGCTTTACCCCTTTAAGGAATCATCCGAACAACCTGCTCCTGCAACGAGGAAGCCAACTGTCCGTACCCGGTCTCAATAATTTCAAGTGGAAGGCCTAATCGCGCTGCCGCGCGCGTTGCACTTGCGCGCAATGTATCGTCATGCACTTGCGCCAGATATACCACTTTGCGGTAATGCCCAAACAGCTGTGGCTCAAGCTCAGGGTGCTTGTCCAATTTCAAATCGGCAACTACCAGCCGGTCAAAGTGTTTGGCTAAAAAATCGGTAAGATAAAAGGTTCCGGGCTCGGCGTCAGAAAGCGCGTGGAACACGGCACTCGAGGCATAAAACTCATAGCAATGTGCGCCAGGCAAACGCTCTGCGCCAAATTTTCGCGCGACCTCATCGACACCTCCACCGGTGCCGCAATCGGCATAAGCAATAAAAAAGCGATCGTAGTTGCCGCATTGATCAGCGAGCAATGACTCTAGCCGCGCCGCGATGCGCTCCGGCCTGTTGTGCAGCGCCGCATCCAGACACTGAATATCGATCTGATCCCAGCTATTGGCCCGCTTCAGCGCAGCCAACTCAGCCGCGAGCGCACCACAGCCGATGACTAGGAGGCGCGACAATAGAAATTAGCCATTTGCAAGACGCCGCTCTTGAACGAGACGAACAGCCGTGGTGGCCGCTTCGGCAGCATCTCTGCAGTAGGCGTCTGCACCGACAGCCTCGCCGAATTCCTCGTTCAAGGGTGCCCCCCCCACCATAACAATATAGTCATCGCGAAGGCCCTTCTCCTTCAGGGCATCAATGACGACCTTCATGTAGGGCATGGTAGTCGTCAGCAGCGCCGACATTCCTAAAATATCCGGCTTGTGACGCTCAAGCGCGGCAACGTAGTCCTCTACCGCATTGTTAATCCCGATGTCATAAACATCAAAGCCTGCACCTTCGAGCATCATTGCAACCAGATTTTTGCCAATGTCGTGGATATCGCCTTTCACAGTACCAATCACCATGGTCCCAACAGGTTTTGCACCTGTTTCAGCCAGCAAAGGCCGAAGAATCGACATTCCACCTTTCATCGCATTGGCCGCAAGAAGGACTTCCGGTACAAATAAAATTCCGTCGCGAAAATCGATCCCGACGACCGTCATTCCGTCAACAAGTGCGGAACTGAGGACCTTTTCTGCGGACCAACCACGATCCAGCAAAATCTCAGTACCCTCTGCTATTTCCTCTTTCAGCCCATCGTACAAATCGTCGTGCATTTGCAACACGAGGTCTTCGTCAGAAAGCGCTGACAGGATAATGTCTTCTTCGTCCGACATTGCGTCTATCTCCCCTAAAATCGCCTAGTAGTCTCGGTCGGCGAAAGATGCTTTTTCACGCGCCATAAAATCCAATAGCGCGTCGTCAATCGCCGGATCAAGTGCAGGCGCTTCATAGTCCGCCAACATTTTTTTCCAGATCCCATTTGCCCGCTGCGCGGCATCTAAACTGCCCTCCGCAGACCACTGCTCAAAGCTATTGTTATCGGCAACGGTCGAGCGATAAAACGCCGACTCAAAGTTGGCTAATGTATGTGCCGACCCCAGGAAGTGTTTACCCGGCCCAACCTCCTCAAATGCCTCAATCGCCTGCGCATTTTCAGAAAGGTCCATTCCTTCGAGTAACACCGCGATCATGCTCGCCTGGTCGCAATCCATCACAAATTTCTCATAGCCCATCGCGAGACCGCCCTCGAGCCAACCGGCGGTGTGCAGCATAAAATTAACGCCAGCAAGTGCCGCAGTCTGTAGGGTGTTGGCCGCTTCATAGGCGGCCTGCGCATCGGGAAGCTTTGATCCACAGAGACCGCCACCACTGCGGTACGGAACGCCTAAACGCCGTGCAAGCGCCGCAGTTGCGTAAATGACTTGAGTGGGCTCTGGCGTTCCAAACGTGGGCGCACCTGTTGCCATCGACACCGCGGCAGCGAACGTTCCAAAGACGACCGGACAACCGGGGCGTATCAGCTGGGTCAGCGCGATACCCGCCATCGCTTCCGCCAAAATTTGCGTACAGGTCGCCGTGACCGTCACTGGGGACATCGCACCGGCTAATATGAAGGGCGAAACGACGCATGACTGATTATTGCGGGCGTAAACCTTCAGCGAACCCAGCATGGTCCCATCGAACACCATCGGCGAGTTCACATTAATGAGGCTCGTGAACACACAGTTTTGGTCAACGAACTCTGCACCGAAGACCAGTTTGGCCATATCAACAGAATCCTGGGCACGTCGCCAGTGTGTCACCGACCCCATGAGTGGCTTATCGCTGTACTTAAAGTGACTGTAAACCATGTCGTAATGACGCTTGTTGACCGGCAGGTCCACGGGCTCACACACCGTACCGCCTGAGTGGTGAAGTCCGGGCGCCATATAAGCGAGTTTTACGAAGTTTCGGAAATCTTCAATCGTTGAATACCGGCGTCCATTGTCCAAGTCGTGCGCAAAGGGTGACCCGTACGCGGGGACTAAAACCGTATTCCTGCCACCAATCGTCACGTTGCGCGCAGGATTGCGCGCATGCTGGACGTACTCGGACGGCGCACTATTTTGAATGATCTCTCGACACATCCCGCGCGGAAAACGCACGCGTGTACCGTCGACACTTGCGCCAGCGGCTTTAAACAACTCCAAGACCTCAGGATCATCGAGGAAGTCGATACCAATTTCTTCAAGAAGTCTGTCGGCATTACGCTCAATGAGCTGGAGGCCCTCCTCGCTCAATATTTCCATGTAGGGAATTTTGCGCTTGATAAACGGCGCCGCCACTGGAGCAGAGTTCGCTCTGGCCTCTCTTCGACCAGCTCTACCGCCTGTTTTTCGTCGCCCTGCTCGTTCACTCATAGGACTGTCCTGCTTCATTATTTTTGTTGTTAATCGGCCGCCATTTTAACGCCATAAACAGGGGTAAACGCCAGAAAAATCGCACTGGGAATTACGGTTATTTTTGGCACTTTTGGGCCGCACAACAACGGCCTTATCGTTGCTCATTTTCGCCAAAAAAAAAGGTGCTCTTTGCGCGGTATAAAATCGACGCGAAAAAAACATCCTCTGCACATAAAACAGCAACATTAGATCGGTTATCGTTGGCGCTACATTCAAGTCTAAACGAGCATTAACTGTGGCAAAAAAACGCATTGGCATCGTCGGCGCAGGCGTTAATGGAACCTCTATTGCCGCAGCGTGTGCGGCTCGCGGGCACGAGGTCATGCTCTTTGACTCGGGGCTCGCCTTCGCAGAGACAAGTCGCAAGTCGTCGCGGATGCTCCACGGTGGCATTCGATACCTAGAACAAGGTCACTTTGGTCTGGTGCGCGAAGCCCTGCTCGAGCGTGACGAATGGCAGCAGCTCGCACCTGACGCCACCCGTGTTGAACGATTTTTTTTTCCGATATATGGAGACTCACCGCGAGGGAGACTGGTCTTGTATTCAGGAGCGACTTTATATCAATGGCTTGCCGGGCGATTTTCTGTGGGAAAGAGTTGTCTCCATAGCGTGGCCGAGGTAACGAAGGCATTCCCGGGGCTCAGGTCAACCGGTCTTCGCGGGGCCGTGAGTTACTGCGATGTCGTCATGAATGACGAGGATCTCGCTCAGACGCTGGTTGAAGAAGCAAAACACCGTGGTGTTTCACTGCACGAACACACACCTATCTCGCGCATCGACACCACCGGATTCCTCGACATTAATGGCACATTGCAAAAGTTTGACCGCGTGATCAATGCAGCCGGCCCCTGGGCCTCCTCACTACTTGAGCGGTCAGGCATTTCGTCAGCCTTCGAGCTAGAGCATGTCAGAGGCTCACACCTGATTCTCAGAGTCGACTTAAAACACGCCTTGGTGTTTCAGACAGCGGCCGACCAGCGCATCGTTTTCGCAATACCGATCGGACAAGGACGCACCTTATTCGGGACCACCGAGCACGCACATGATCTCGCCGAACCCATTGTGTGCAGTGAACAAGAGATCGACTATTTACTGGCGATTTATAACCAGTACATGACGCATCAAATAGACCGTTCAGATATCGAATCCAGTTACTCAGGCGTCAGACCCATTGTGAGAAGGCGGAGCGAGTCTTTGTCAAATATAAGTGCGGCAAGCCGTGACTCGGAGATCGAGATCATTGATCAGCTCATCAATGTTTTTGGCGGTAAATGGACGTCTGCCCGTCGGTTAGGGAGCAAAGTTGCCTCGCTCACCGACTGATGGAGGGTCAGCTGTGGTCGCAATACGTCTGTTAATGTCCTCGCGCAGGAGCGCTTCGTTACCCGCGCGGTTAAGATAAAAAAATGGTAAAATGTAAGCGTTTTATACAGAGAATGAAGATGCTATGTCACAAATTTTCCACTTAGCGGTTCCCGCGGGGGACCTTGCGACCACTGTCCACTTCTACACTGAAATACTCGGTTGCCAAACGGGAAACAGTGAGCAAGGTCGATGGGTTGACGTCGATTTTTGGGGCAACGAGCTGACGCTGCATCAGAGCACCGAGCGGCTGCCCGCCGTGCGCCACGATGTCGATATGGGTGCGGTCAGTGTGCCTCACTTTGGCGCACACATGTCTGAGTCAGATTTCAACAGCCTAAAGCAACGTATAGAACAATCGGATCATGATTACTTAGACCCTCCGTACCGACGATTCAAGGGCACAGAATTCGAGCAAGAAACGTTCTTCATTACGGACCCCAACGGGAACGTTCTGGAAATGAAGACCATGGTTAATCCTGAGGTTCTCTTCAAGAGCTAGCGATCGTGACCACAGGCGCAACAAAGGTCGCTCATGCGCCTTTTAGAGCGTCTCGGCGTACCGCTTAGACCGAATTGGCACACCTCTTAGACCGTGTCGGCACAGCGCCCCACTTTTCGCTCTTTATCTACCTTGAGACATCTACCTTGTGACAACACACCAAAACTCAATTTGCCAAGTCAGGTGAGGTCATTGGGCCTGAGGAGCGAAGACATCAGATCTGATCTCCTCTCTGACCAACAGAAGTAACAGCGACAAACACGTGCAATGAAAGACAAGAAAAAACGAGAGAAATATAAAATTAGGCGTGTCACCCATAGCGACCTCTAAGCGAGCAAGACCTGTGCCCGCAAAATACAAGCACAAGGCAAAGTAGCAGACGAGCAGATGGACCATCTCCCTCCCTAGAGCCAGCCAAAGGTAGCCACACGCGAGCATCGTAGCGGCCATCAGGAATCGGACTTGATGCATCTGAAAATCGTAAAATTTCCCTGTCCAACCGAACGCGAGATAGCCGGACAGATAGCCGCTCGAGTGTGCAATGATGTAGCCCAAAACAACAACAGTAAACAGCGCCCAATAAAGACGGAACGCAGGTGTTCTTGCAGCAAGTGCTCTTGATATCAGATTGCCTCGCCGAAAATCCGACTCGCTTAGCGCCCTTATTTCAGAGGGCGACAGGCTGTCACTAGGTTTCGAGGGGTCATGACGCCGCATACCCAACCTCTCGATCGGATGCTCGGAATGCCATGTAAAGAATGGCCATGAGATAAATGGGCCTCAGTGTTTGCGTTATTTGCCCGGTGATGAGTTTAGGTGTGAAGAACACATCATCCATTGCAATCAAATCTTCAATGAATGCCACCCACGATATGAGTGCAGTGATCTTCAAAATTAGCGCCGTACTTTTTTTAAAGACGCGACAACTCACATACAGTAGTAATAAAAACCCGGTCAGCGCTGCGCGATACAAAATGAGCTCCTGCGTGACAACGACCGCATCAGGAGAAACCAACAACGACCCGCCCAACTGAGCCACCGTTACCGTGTGAAATATGACCGATAATGCGAAAAAAAACACGATCAGCTCACATACGATGTACATATCAATTTTATTATTCATCGCAATCGTTGATCCTCCCGAAAACGCCCCCCGGCAGCAGGAACCGTGTCAGCTGCTGGAGTCGTTCCCTGCCAGACACATCAGAAGCCAATTTGGAAAAAGTGAATCTGCAGAGACAGGGCCACGGTGACTGTCATCTTACCTCTAGAACGATATATCAGAAGTCGCAAGCCTCAGCAATTGATCTTCAGTGCCGCTGACTCCGTTAGGTGGTCTGTAACTGCCTTTTTGACCTCGGTTTAGTTGGAAATAGTTGTACCATCGGTCAATACGAACATCTCAAGTCCCAGTGCGCAGAGATCGTTATTCAGCAACAGCTAGGGCGCTGCTGTCGCGACACAAAGGCTAGCGTCCGAAAAGCGAAACAACTCAGTGAAAGATGATGCTGCCGAACCCGCTATTGCAAGCCGTCCAGAAAGCTAGATCAAGGGCGTCACTCAGGACAAGAATGGTTTCTGGGTCCGAAAACAAAAAAGGGAGCAACAACTTAGCGTTATTGCTCCCCTTTAAGATGGTGCGGAAGGCGGGACTTGAACCCGCACAGCCATAGGCCACTACCCCCTCAAGATAGCGTGTCTACCAATTCCACCACTCCCGCAATTTTTTGATTCAGTCGATCGGAAGATCGCTAAAATCGGAACTATCAATTGGCTCATCCGCGAGGGGTAGATCACCCGCAGGAGCCAAGGGTTGAGCTTCAACTG
>JABIZW010000033.1 GCA_018666295.1 Halieaceae bacterium | reverse complement strand
GAAAAAAGAAACAATACGGGCTGAAGCGTCACTGAGAAAACCGAAGCGATAAAAAACCGAGCGTCAAGAATACCATCTCCGCTGCATGATCTTTAGAAAACTAACCCCGTTGAGTTACTCAAATGAGCTAATACAGACGGCGCTTTCGACCCAAAAAGTGGGCTTGTGCGTGTTCAGCGCCACCGCACTAAGATCTGTTTTTTCTCCGCAGACTCGGTGGCCATTGCCGCCGCCGCATCACCAAAACGATCCGCGATTTGATCGCGCTTTATTTTTAAAGTCGGCGTTAAAACACCGCTCTCAATGGTCCACGGGGTATAAGTTAATATGACTCCCGCAACGCGCGCGTGCTTTTCAAGCGACGCATTCATGGATCTAATCGTCGATGTCACGGAGACTTCTATGGCCTCAGGCGGTGTTGCACGCATCGACTCAGAGACCACCGCAATCATGACGGTTTTAGCCATACCCATACCCACTAAACACTGTTGTTCCACACACGAATTTTCCGCAAACAGCGCCTCGATGGGCGTGGGTGCCACAAATTTCCCGTGAATGGTCTTAAAGTAATCTTTAATGCGACCCGTAATATAAAGAAACCCGTCTTGATCTTGGCGAAAACGATCACCTGTGTGTAGCCAGCCGTCCTGAATAAGCTCTGCCGTCTTATCGGGCTGCTTGTAATACCCCGGCGTACAGCCGTCTGCACGAATAGCCAACTCACCTGCCTCAGTGATTTTAATATCCACTCCGGGCAAGGGCTTCCCTAGTGCACCCAGCCGCCTTTGGCCCTCTCGACTGATGATCAAGCTCATGGCCTCAGTTTGACCAAAGCCCTCCATCAGCGCGATTCCAATACTGTCCCACCACGCCATGAGTGGTATGGGTAAGGGCGCTGAACCCGTAAGATGAAACTCGCAGCGATCAAGACCCAAGGCCGCTTTCACATTTGATGAAACGACTTGTGGGTCCGCCAGTAGCGCGCGATCAAATGCGTCGGCGCCACCAAACTGCGCAAGCACTGCCTGTTGAAACTGCTCCCACACGCGCGGCGCACCGAAGAAAAATGTGGGGCGGGTTCGCTGCATGTCTCGCCCAAGAAACTCAAGTCCTTCGTTAAAACTGACCGGCGCACCGCGACAAAGCGATGTAAATTCAATCACCTGACGCTCCGCTAAGTGAGACAGCGGCAAGTATGAGAAATAAATGGGTTCTGCCTCAATTTCTAAGAACTCGCTGCCGCGTCTTATGGGGATCACGTTACTGTCATTCGTTTGAATAACACCTTTTGGGCGACCGGTCGTACCCGACGTGAAAATCAGTGCAATGGTGTCGTCGTGACGAGGAACATGGCTTGGAGTGCATGCTGCGCCCTCTGACAACAACTGATCCCAAGTGAGGCTCGCCTCGGGAATTTCTACCCCCGGCAGGCTAATAACGCAGGTGTCATCCGATAAGACTGCTTTGACACTTTCCCAATTGTCCGCTTCGCCGACAAAAATGGCGCTTGCTTGAGTAAACTGGGCAATATAGTGCGCAACATCAGCATTAAGCGTTGTAAACAAACCGACACTGACGTTGCCTGAGGCCATAATCGCAAGATCTGCAAAAAACCAGTGCGCTCGATTTCGCGACAGCAATAAGATTTTGGTGTCTTTATCAAACCGTGCCTCGAGCGCGGCAGCCACGCAGCGCACTTGGCGGCGAGACTCTGCCCAGCTGTAGTCATCGCTACCATCATCCCTTAGATCTTTGAGCCACACAGTGTCGGGCTTCTCGGATGCCCACTGGTCGAGGTACGCCAACAGCGTATCGTGCTCCATCATGTTGCCTCCGGTGTTTTTTATTCTTAAAATTTCTACCGCAGTTTATGCCGTGTCCTAACGCTCGCCACACGCTGTGATTCGGTCAAGTTCAGTCAACTCGATGGCGCCACCGATGATCCCTGCATTTTCACCACCGTCAGTAAAGTGCATAAGAAGCTGCGTATTCGCATCTGGCTCGAACTCGGACCGGGGCACTTCAAATGACTCTCGATAGCGCGCCACGGTGCTGATCCTGACCTCATCGATCAAACCATTGAGTACCTCGTAATAGCCTCGACAGCAATTATTTCCACCAATCGCGATATTCTGATAGCCCAACTGCGCCGGACGGCCAGCAATTCGCTTCTCAGACACTTGCACGCCGTCAATGAACAATCTGACGTAACGACCATCGAACGTGCTTGCCACATGCACCCACTTATTTTTTGGGACGGGAGCAGTAGAGAGTACCGTGCGGCTATTATTGAGCGTTCCATCAATGGAAAACCAGCTTCGCAAGAGGCCTTCTTTATTTACGGAAAGTCTATATTCGCGTCCACGACCGCTACCCGAGTATTTATCAATGATAATGCCGGAGCGTACGTATTCGCGAATAAACACTCGAGCTTCGATCGTGTAAAACTCATCAAGATGAAGCTCTTCTGTCCCTTTAACCGTCATCGCCTGTGATCCTTCAAACGGATCGAAGTCGGCCGCCGCGCCACAAAAAGCCGGTCCAACGGCAACCGTTCGAGCCTCGACGCAATCAGGTTCGTCACCCAAGCAGGACCCATCGGCTCCGCTTGCAAGCACGACCTCATGGTTTTTTTGGGCCGACGAATGCTGGACCAAGCGGTCAAACTGCGGATCATAGTCTTCGGACGCAATGCTTATAGTATCGTTCTCAACACGAAGCAAAGCGGTCAAAGCAGGAGCATCCACCGACGGTCCAATTTTTAGCCAGTAATCGCCTGAAATCGGCTGGAAGGGAAGCAGGACCTCAATCCGGCGAGCGTCCACCTTAAGCACCCTGGGCTCAAGGAGGTTCTCCGCATCTTTCGCACCAAAATAGACCCGGTGGTCAACATCGCGAAAAAGTTGCTGCCCGTAAACAGACAGGCGAGACCCATCCATACGAACTTGTGTCACGAGCGAGGCGCCGTGTGATGCCCACGAACACGCAGGCACCAATAGGCCCGAGAGCGACAGCAAAATGACAATGTAGATTCTATGCACAGAGCTCATCCGAATACAGAATGCAAAAGAGACGGCGAACCGTCTCAGAGTGGTATATCTTAACAAATAACCTGTTCCAATAAATATGCTGGTATCGTGGCAATTCGGTCAGAACGGTGCATCACCGATGCGGCAATTGAGGCGAAGTGGTCCGCTTACCCATTTCCGCCATTAGGCGACGATAGAACTACTTTTCAGCCCTTCAATGGCGTCTTTACTGACCCCAAAACTACGCAGCACTTGTTCGGTGTGTTGACCGTGGCTGGGTGCACCCCAACCCGGCTCAAGGCGCTCACCGGAAAATAGCGGCGGTGCCAACACGCGCCGGGATTTTCCCGCGAGCGGGTGATCATAAACATCCACCGTACCATTCGCTAAAAGTTGATCTTGGGCCAACACCTCCTCCCGAGTCATCACCTTCGCGCAGGGGACGTCGACCGCGCGCAAGAGGCCCACCATCTCATCACAACTTAGCGCCTTACAGCGCTCGGAAACGAGTGCTTTGAGGACTTTGATGTTGCGCATTTGATTTTCGAACGTGGCAAAGCGCTCATCCGATAGGAGATGCTGCATATCCAAGGCGGTTAAAAAGCGCTTTTGCATTTCATAACTGCCCGCGGAAATAATGACGCCACCGTCAGAACACACCCAGGGGTCGTACAAGATATCAATGAGCATTCCGGCTCGTTCGTGGTCATCGCTGAGCAACGTGTGATTTTGGAAGCCGTCCAAGAAAATAAAAAACAACCCAGAGTCGATCATCGAAAGATCAATGTGCTGACCTTGCCCCACTCTTTCTCGCATAAACAGTGCGCTGGTCACGGCTTGGCAGGCCGTATAGCCTGTAATTTTATCGCAGAGTAGCGTGCGCATGAATGCTGGCTGGTCACCCTGCCCCTGAGTCGCCGCAATACCCGCATGCGCCTGAATAATCGGATCGTAAGCGGGTGCATCGCTCATGGGACCTTCAGTACCAAAGCCTGAGATAGCGGTGTAGATGAGCCTCGGATTGATCGCGCGAAGCGCCTCTGAACCCAAGCCGAGTTTATCCATTACCCCTGGGCGAAAGTTGTGAATGACGACATCGACCGACGGGATCATGTCTCTAATAATATTCGCCCCCGCCTCTGACTTTAGATCGATGCGAAGCGCTTCCTTACCTCGGTTACAATTGGCAAATAGCGCCGAAATATCGCCCTTTTTTGCACCGATGTAACGCATAGGGTCTCCCATCGTCATGGGCTCGACCTTGATCACCCGGGCGCCTTGTTCGGCCATCATCATGGATGCCAAAGAGGCCGTAATCATGGTTGAAAATTCCAGAACCGTTACTGATTCAAGTGGCTTCATGCTGACTCCGTATTTATTCTTATCTGTCCAGCTACACCCTAGGCCTTCGCCCCTACCACAATCAAGTGCTGCGACTCTTCAAGGCCACCCAGGCCGCTATTCGCTCAAAACCGAGCCTCGTTCCGAGTGATTTCTGAGTCGCTATGTCGGCACCTGCAGTACGCATCAGTCGAAAACCGGGAGGGGGGGCAAACAAGCAAAGATCATCAAATACGTGCAATCACTGACAGAATAACGTTCATGCGCTATGTTTAAGCGTCCCCAAGGATCGGGGTGAACTACACACAAGGACGTGACCATGACACTAGAAACAACACCTGCCAAACCCACGAGCACTGTTCAGACTCCACACGCGCTTGACTCAAACGCACGGCTCGCTTGGGGCCGCGATTGCGACGTATTTGCCTTGCGACTGCGCGATCAACCGCCCGAACCACCGAAACGGTTATTTGAGTTTTTGCACTCGCCAAACAGTGCGCGATTTTCCCATACGACACGTAAAGTCATGGATGCTCTACTAACGGGTGACCTCGCCCGAATTCGGTCAGAAACGCTCGCTGATAGTCTGCGGATTAGCCCAACAACGTTACGCCGACGTCTGAGCCGGGATGGTCTGAACTATCAAACGATTCTGGATTCGGTCAGACGGTATCGTTGCGAAGAGTGCTTGGCGGACCAATGGGTACCGGGCAAGTGTCTTGCCTGGGACTTGGGTTACGCCGAGGTCAACAGTTTTTATCGCGCCTTTCGTCGATGGACCGGGAAAAACTACAGTGACGTTAAATTACTGCTTATCTGACGAGGACGATTCTGCGTCAGCGGGCGCTAAGCGTCCCAGTTGCTCGTCGACCCAGTAACCCACCCATTCGTGAACAGCCGCCGTACTGGTGTTCAAGTGATCGACCGTGGGCATCCACCCCGGTATGAATTCTGAATACTGATGGACTCGGTGATCGGTTGGGACGGCGGTGACCTTGAAGCCTTGCGCGCTAAATAACGCCGCAGCGCGACGCATGTGAAGCGCTGAGGTGACGAGCAGCACGTGCTGCGGTCCGGACAATAGTGTCACCAAACTTTCCGCTTCGGCCCGGGTTGTGAGGCTCGTATCCTCCAACAAAATTGATTCAGAGGGTACGCCCAATCGTAAAAGAACGTCTCGCGATCTTACAGCGCCGGATACAGACCCTCGAGACGCTCCACCGCTCACCGCAATCCGCGGCGCCTTTTGGGCCTTCCACAACTCAGCCCCAACAAACAGTCGATCGGCGGCGTCGTTCAGATCGCCCCAACGACCGAACTGGCCCTCAGCCTCGATGCCACCACCGAGGACGATAATGACGTCTCCGTTAGGAAGTTCTTCCGGAGAGAACGCCGGATAGCGTGCCTCAAGGGGTGCCGCAATCATTTCCACCCCCGTTTGCGTCGATGGAAAATACAACACGGCCACGGCTAAAAAAGTGCAAAGACCTGCCGCTGCTCGGTTGCCGCGCAACTGCCCCCACAGTGAAAGTCCAACAAAAAATAAACCCAATGACAGGGGGTAGACGAAAAGCGATAGGATTTTCGTCACCGTGAGCATCACGCGTACGGACTCCTCAGCACAATCGTTTCCGCGCGATCCGGCCCTGTCGAAATAATATCAATCGGTGCACCCACTAGCTCTTCCACTCTGGCAATGTAGTTTCGCGCGGCGAGTGGCAAATCTTCGACGCGCTGCGCGCCAACCGTCGACTCATCCCAGCCGGGTAGCTGCTCGTAGACCGGGTTCAGATCCGCGTAATTTTCGGTGCTGCCCATGACCGACTGACCCGCGGCATCGGTGTATCCAATACACACTGAAATCTCGTCAAGACCGTCCAGCACGTCCAACTTGGTCAAACACAAGCCCGAAATCGAGTTGATCTGAACAGCACTCTTAAGCGCGACCGCGTCGAACCACCCACACCGCCTCGGTCGCCCTGTGGTCGCACCAAACTCGTGGCCTCGCTCCGCCAAACGACGTCCTACGTCATCGAACAGTTCGGTCGGAAAGGGGCCTGATCCCACGCGTGTCGTGTACGCCTTTGTAATCCCGAGGACATAATCGAGGTAAAGCGGGCCAAATCCCGAACCGGTTGCCGTGCCACCCGCGGTCGTGTTTGAGCTGGTCACGTAGGGGTAAGTGCCATGGTCAATATCGAGAAGCGACCCTTGGGCGCCCTCAAACATAATGTTTTCACCCGCAATCCGGTGCTCGTGCAGACGTGAGGTTACGTCAG
This sequence comes from Halieaceae bacterium, assembly GCA_018666295.1. Classification (GTDB taxonomy): domain Bacteria; phylum Pseudomonadota; class Gammaproteobacteria; order Pseudomonadales; family Halieaceae; genus Luminiphilus. The sequence continues at coordinate 3,800 of JABIZW010000033.1, read as the reverse complement.
CCATCATCGGTAGCAACTGCTCACACTCCGCTAGGCTGGTGGCGAGGACATCGTCAAATTCAAGCGGTTCAGCGCCGTAGTAATGAACCAACGCCTGATTGTGATAATCCAAAACTTCTCGCAGGGTATCTGCAAATTTTTGTCGGTCTCTAAGGTCACCCAGTCGTAGTCCACGTCTTGCGACCTTGTCTTCGTAAGCAGGCCCAATGCCTCGACCTGTGGTGCCAATCTTCTTCTTGCCGCGTCGTTCTTCACGTGCCTGGTCCAGTGCAACGTGATAAGGCAATATCAGAGGGCAAGCGGAGGAGATTTTAAGACGGTCTCGAACAGGAACACCGCGGTCTTCAAGTTGCTTGATCTCTTTTAACAACGCCGCTGCCGACAGAACCACGCCGTTACCAATAAGGCACTCAACATTTTCACGCAAAATACCCGACGGAATGACATGTAAGACGGTCTTTTCACCGTCTATGACCAGCGTATGGCCGGCGTTATGACCACCTTGAAAACGCACTACAGCGGTCGCCTGCTCGGTCAGCAAATCGACGATCTTGCCTTTGCCTTCATCGCCCCATTGCGTCCCTATTACGACGACATTACGACCCATTAGTTGCTCTCCACTGGCTCCACAAGCCATTCACTCTCACGATTTACCAACTGATGACTGCATCGAACATCGATTTCACCGCCGACGGCTTTCACCACCACATGGCCCTCTGTTCGAAGCTCGGACTCTTTGCGCACCAACCCAAGACACGCGTCGACTGGCGATGAAATACAGGTGGCCTGACTTTGCACCAGATGCGCAAGCGACGACCACGCTTTGAGGTCGATCGCAAAACCAGTTGCCGGTCGTTTACGACCGAACACCTCGCCCACACCATCATAACGACCGCCCTTGGCGATCGCGGCACCTAACTCCCGGGCGTATAATGCAAAGACGACGCCTGAGTGATAACGATAGCCGTGCGCCTCTGTTAGATCGATATAAACGCTAATACCACTGTCCGCTCGCTTGCAGCAGCTGAGCACGGCCTCTACGTCGCCGATGACGTCATTGACACCGGCAAGATCGCCAAAAACGTCTTTCGCGCGACTGAGCACGTCCGCACCACCGTGCATCGACGCCAGTTGCGACACCTTGAGTTGCTGATCTCGATCAAGCCCGGTCAATAACTTATCGAGTTCGGAGTTGGCTTTACGCGCAAGCAGCGCCAGTATTTCTTCTTGCTGTTCAGCGTTTAACCCCGCCGAATCCAGTACAAGCTGGCAAAATCCCACGTGCCCAATATCAAAGGTAATCTCGGACAGATGACTTTTATCCACCAAAGACAGCACTAACTCGACGATCTCGATATCTGCATCGATGCCGGCACAACCAAATATCTCTGCCCCTAACTGCACTGGGCTTCGATCAGCGGGAATCGTGTTCGCGACGCTTTTGAGCGTTGAACCTGCGTAGCACAGTCGTGACACGCCTGCTCGGCCAAGACTGTGTGCGTCGATACGAGCAACTTGAGGCGTTATGTCAGCGCGCACGGCCAACGTCCGTCCTGTCTCTCTGTCTGCAAACTTACAACTCAGAACTTCAAGGTCCGCGCCCAGCCCGACCAACAATGAATCGGTAAACTCCACCAACGGTGGCACAACGTATTCGTAGCCCCAGGTCGCACAGGTGTCTAATAACAAACGTCGACAGCCTTCGACACGGCCCGCCTGCTCAGGCAAAAGCTCATCGATCCCGTTAGGGAGCAACCATCGTGTTGTATCACCCATCTCTTAGTCCAAACGCTGAAGGCCGGGGTCGTGTGCAACCCTGTGACCGTACGCTGGCATTATCGCCGGTACAGCCGCAGAGTTACAGCAGAAGATTACTGACCGGCCTTCGGGTCTCTCAAATACTGAAAGAACTGGCTGTCCGGCTGCAACAGCATAATATCGCCACCACCCGCAAACGTGGTTTGGTAGGCGTTCAAGCTTCGGACGAACGAGTAGAACTCGGGATCACGATTAAAGGCCTCAGCGTAAATGCGCGTCGCGTCTGCATCGCCGCTACCCCGTATAATTTCGGAATCTCTCACAGCCTCAGCCTCGAGCACCGTGACCTTGCGATCCGCTTCAGCACGCATCCCTTCGGCGATCTCCATACCCTCCGAGCGAAGCTCTCGCGCTTCCTTCTCTCGTTCGGCGTTCATTCGTCGATACACGGACTGAGACACTTCATTTGGGAGATCAATTTTTTTAACGCGAACATCAACGACCTCGATGCCCAGTCTATCCAACACCGTTTCGTTAAGTCGCGCTTTCACCGCCTCCATGAGCTGGTCTCGCTCACCAGAAACCACCTCTTGAACTGTTCGACCCGCCACCTGGTTTCTCAGATCATCGTTAATCCGCTGCGACAGTAGTGCCGCCGCTCTGAATTCCTCGCCATTGGTTGCCGTGTAGTACTTGGCGGTGTCGACCACGCGAAACTTGGCGTATGAATCCACAATCAGTTGCTTCTGTTCCTGCGTAAAGAAACGCTCAGGCGTTGAATCGACCGTCAAAATACGACCATCGAACTTTCGAACAGAATCGACAAAAGGCACCTTGAAGTGCAGTCCGGGCGAAAGATCTGCCTTCACCACTTCTCCAAACTTCAACAACACCCCGCGCTGTGTCTCACTGATGACATAGATCGAGTTACTGAGAACGAAAAACCCCAAAAAGAACAGCGTTCCAATAATATTTTGTCTAGACATGGTTAACGACCTCCTCGCTGGTTCCGACCATTGAGGTCACGTCGAAGCTGCTCTGTTACAGCGTCGGTGACCTCACGAAGTTGCTGAGACGTCAGGCCACGACTCATTGCGCCTGGCAAGACGCCACTGCCCGCAGACGGGGCCATCTTATCGAGCGGCAGGTACATCACGTTATTACCGCCTTCAACATCGACCATGACTTTATTGGTCTTTGAGAGCACAGATTCGAGCGCATCAATATAAAGGCGCTCTCGCGTCACCTTGGGTGCCTTCGAATATTCATCAAGCAGCTGGTCAAATCGCTTAGCTTCACCGGTCGCTTTCGCAATCACCTGTTGTCGGTAAGCCTCTGCCTCCTCCTCAATTCGCTGCGCGCGACCGCGTGCTTCGGGGACAATGCCGTTGGCATAGGACTCTGCCTCGTTCTTGACACGCTCTTCATCCTCCCGCGCTTTAATCACGTCATCGAATGCTTCTTGGACCTGAGTAGGGGGACTGGCATCGTCAATGTTGACCTTCTGCACGCTAATACCCGTCGTGTAGTTTCGCAGGTACAGTTGCAGTCGCTCCCTCACTTTCACCGCAATTTCAGCACGACCCTCTGTTAACACCAAGGCCATGGTGCCGTCACCGACAACGTGACGAAGTGCGCTTTGCGCTGCATGCTGGAGTGATCGCTCGGGGTCCCGCACCTCGAGAACGAAGTTTATGGGATCGTTAATGACGTACTGCACCGACATGCTGACATCTACAATATTTTCGTCTTGTGTCAGCATGGTTTCTCTAAACTGAGCAGACCGAACCTGTGTAATGTTCACGCGTGTAAGTGTGTCGATACCGCGTGGATACCAAAACAAACCCGGCTGCGCGGTTTTGCTGTACTCGCCGAGTCTGAGCACGACAGCACGCTCTTGTTCGCCAATCTGAGTGAGACCTAACAGCCCCCAAATTGTGAGGGCAACAATCGCTACGATGCCGACGAGACCGCCCATGCCCTTGCGGCTGCCACCACCCGAACCACCGGACCCTCGGCCAAAAAAGCCGTTCAGCTGCGCT
>JABIZW010000278.1 GCA_018666295.1 Halieaceae bacterium | reverse complement strand
TCTATGGGACGAATTTATATTCAGCGCAATGGCGCCGATGCTCAGCGTTTGACGCGCGACAGCCAGTCAGCTCACGAGTTTTCGCCCGCATTCTCACCCGACGGGAAAGACGTTTATTTTATCAGCTGGTCAGACGCCGAACTGGGCTCCATTCGCAAGGTGAGTGCACGAGGGGGTCGGTCTAAACCCGTATTGACCACACCGGGGCATTACGTCGACTTGAGTGTCTCCGCCGACGGACAAACACTGCTCTTTGCCAAACTCAGTGGCAGCGCGCTGACTAATCCTTACTGGGGTAAAAAACCGGGTCTATACACCTACGATTTGAATGATAAGGAGCTTGCATTTGTGAGCCCGCGGGGGCGATCTCCACACTTTGGACCCGAGGGCCGGATTTACGCGACCGAGCGCGTCAGTTCTGCCGTGGGCCGAGGCAGTGACGACGCCTCAAGCGCACTCATTTCAATGACCACTGCCGGCGAGGACGTGCGCACGCATGCCAGTTCTCCGCTCGCCACGGTCATTCGCATCTCGCCAACAGGCGCTCATGTCGCCTACCGAGAGGCGGGACGTCTCTACGTGGCTGCGCTACCCATGACCGGACGGACAATTGCCCTGTCCAGTGTTCACACGATCGCCTCGGGGCCCACGCCTTTTGTGACCGAGCGCATCAGTGCACCCGGTGGTGAGTTTGTCCATTGGAGTCGTGACGGTACGTCACTGACCTGGAGCGTTGGGCCGCGCTTTATGCGCTACACCATTGACGACTCACTGGGGACCGCCACCAACAAAGCCACACAAATTGCCGATCTCAGTCTTCGCGTTGAGTCCGACAGACCCGAGGGCCTGGTTGCATTTATCAATGCTCGCGTGATCACCATGAATGAGGCGCGTGACACACTCGAGAGTGGGGTCGTCGTGGTGCGAGAAAATCGCATCGAGTCGGTCGGACGCATGGGGGAGATTGTGATACCCAGTGAGGCGAAGATTGTCGACCTCGGTGGTAAGACCCTGTTGCCGGGCTACATTGACGCTCACGCGCACGGTCCTTACGCGCGGGACGACATTATCCCGCAGAATAACTGGTCACTCCTTGCACACCTCGCGCTCGGCGTCACCACTGTTCACAACCCGTCAAGTCGCGCAGCGCAGGTCTTTCCGGCGGCAGAATATCAGCGCGCTGGGGTGACACTCGGGCCGCGCATCTTCTCAACAGGCGAAATCATTTATGGTGCGAAAAGCACGGGCTTTGACCCCATAGAGTCGCTGGATGACGCCAAAACAGTGGTTGATCGATTAAAGGCTCAGGGCGCCATTAGTGTGAAAAACTATAATCAGCCACGCCGCGCGCAGCGACAAATGGTCATCGAAGCGGCTCGAGATGCCGGGATGCTGGTCGTCGCGGAAGGCGGCTCGCTTTACAACATGGACATGAACCTTGTTGCAGACGGCTCAACCGGTATCGAGCACAATATCCCCACGCTTAAGATTTACGATGACGTTCGACAGTTTTGGTCGAGTACTAACGTTGGTTATACGCCAACGCTTGTCGTCACCTATGGCGGTTTAACCTCAGAAGACCGCTACTATCGCGATACCGAGGTATGGAAACATCCATTACTCGCTCAGTTTGTGCCCCCTACTGTCTTACAACCACGCTCAGTACGACGCGTCACAGCGCCAGAACCTGACTTTCGAGACGACGATGCGGCCGCAGTGGCCAAGGAACTCATGGCATTAGGAGTCACTGTCAATACAGGCGCTCACGGACAGCGTGAGGGTCTTGCCACGCACTGGGAAATGTGGAGCTTTTCCGAAGGCGGTATGAGTCCAATGGAAATGTTATCGACAGCCACCATCAATCCCGCGAAGTACCTTGGAATGGAGGCCGACTTGGGATCGGTAGAGCCCGGTAAGCTGGCAGACTTGCAGATTGTGGACGGTAATCCGTTGGACAATGTAAAAACGACCGATCAAATTACACACGTGATGATTAATGGCCGTCTTTATCGCAGCAGTGACCTTGCTGAGAC
>JABIZW010000227.1 GCA_018666295.1 Halieaceae bacterium | reverse complement strand
CGGAAAAATGCTCGTATCCTTGCTGACATTCATCAGGGAGTAACACACCATGTTTAACTTAAAAGCCGTAATTTCCATATTCACACTCGCAGTTTTGTTGTCTGGAACCGCACATGCGTCCAACAATGTCACCGAAGCCTACAGCTACTGTAAGACAGCGGTTAAAGAAAAGTATGGCGATGAAACTCGGATCTCCATGAAGGGCAGTAAGAAGTTTGCAGGTAAACTGACTGTTCAATTGTCGGTCGTTCCTGCTGGTGAGGCTCGCCAGCGCATGCTGTGCAAGATTGACGCCTCCAAAGCGAGTAGCAACTTGGTGCTGACAGACCGTAAGGGCAACGCACTCTAAACCGAGGCAATGGATGGAACAGCTTGACTGGGACGACCTTAAAGTACTTTTGGCCTGCAGCCGCTTTGGGTCTACACGATCTGCGGCGGCAGCACTAAAGGTCAGTAACAGTACCGTTCACCGAAAGCTGGAATCACTGGAAGATGCCGTTGAGGGGCGTCTGTTTGATCGGACACCTGACGGCCTTCTCGCCACGGCGTTGTGCGAGGAGCTACTGCCTATCGCCAAAGTCGTTGAGGACACCATTTCAGACGGTCAACTCCGACTGACGGGCCGCGATGCGCTTCTAGCCGGTAAGCTCAAGGTGTCGCTGGCTAATTTTGCGCCCTTAAATGCAATGTTCTTCGAAAAGCTCAATGAGTTCTCTCTGAGCTATCCTCGCATTCAGCTCGACGTAAAAGCCTCTAACGATATCGTCGATCTCTCACGCCGAGAGGCTGATTTTGCCATCCGCGGGTTACCCGTCGGCGAGCGCCCCCCGCGCGACATCGTCGGCATTAAGCTCGGACTGTTGACGGTGGGTTACTACGTGCATCGCGATCTACTGACCGACGCACGGCTGGGGCGACGTGAACTCACGTATATTAATACCGCGGAGGATCTTCCCGCGCAGCTACCTAAGCCAGGCGATCTTGGTATTGCCGTGAAGCACTCAATCGACGGTAGCCTCGCCCGACGTGAAGCCGTGCTAAATCAAATGGGAGTGGGCGCTCTGCCCTGTTTTATGGTGGAGAATGACAGCAATATTATTCGGTTACCAAACACGCTGAGCGTGCCCTACTTTCACGTCTGGCTCCTTTACCACAAGGACCTGCGACAATCCGCTCGGGTGCGAGCACTGTTCACGCACCTGTCGAGTCTTGAAGACTCTTGGCCCGACACCTGGGTTGGGATGCGCGCTTAGAAAGACGGGCCCAAGGGTGTGATGATCGCACCCAGTACGAAATCTGAACGTTCGCCAACCTACACGACACTTTAATCATCACTCAGTCACTGATCATAGCGGCAAGACGGCCGGTCAGTGCCGCCTTTAGCACGGTGTTAAACGCGTGACACATCTTCTTTTGGCACCTAAACTGCCAAAACAAGATATGCTTTTCCTTCCTATTTAATTAAGCCACTACGGAGGTAACGCCCGTGAACGTCGAGAACAGTGTGATTCCAACACAGGCTCAAATGGCAGAATTTCTGATGCCGGGCCCAGACGGGTCGATCTTTATGGTGAATTTGCTGAAGTTCAAAGATGAAGCAACTTACGAGGACAACCGCCAAACCACGCTAACTGGAAAGGAAGCTTACGCAATTTACTCCGCCGGTGTGATCAACACATTAGCGCAGGTGGGGGGCAAGGTCGTTTTTTCGGGCGACGTTAGCCGACTCATGCTTGGAGAAGTCGAAGAGCTCTGGGACTCTGTCGCTATTGCCCAATACCCCTCTAGAGCCTCGATGCTGGAGATGATGCAACTCAAAGAGTATCGAGAGATTGCCGTGCACCGAAGCGCAGGTCTTGCCGGTCAGCTTAATATTGAGACGACCGATACTAGGGATATGTTCTGACGGCACATGCGCGGCCATACCACCCTATGTATGACCGCAATGATAGACGTCGTGATTGTTTGATGCTCAATATTCCGGCTCACTGCACGAAGCCGGTAATCGCTGTCTTGACTCGGTTTTTCGCCAGTTAACGCGGGTGCTCGCACAGACCTATTAGTGATACACTGTATCGCGACAGGCACTTAAGAGCTCTCGTAGCCCATGACACTAAAGACTAAATCTTCCGCCGCAGTGTTGTTAGACGCAGAACATCGGTGTGAAGACACCGGTGTAAAACTCACGAGTCGCAGGAGACAGGTGCTCAACGCGCTGCTGCAAGAAGATCGTGCTTTGTCTGCCTATGAGCTGATGGAAGTGTGCAATCGGGAGAGTAACGAACCCATGCCCGCCATGTCAGTTTACCGGATACTGAGTTTCTTGGAGGGGCAGTCGCTCGCCCACAAGCTCAGTACAGCCAATAAATACGTCGCCTGCTCCCATATCACCTGCACGCACAAGCACTACAGTCGCCCTCAGTTCTTAATTTGTAATGACTG
>JABIZW010000222.1 GCA_018666295.1 Halieaceae bacterium | reverse complement strand
CGCTGCGCATTTCGAGTCGCTCAGCATCGCTGGCAAACGCGCACCAAATTTGAAACACCGCCGATGTGTCAGGATCCTTCGGCTCGCCCGGCTCCAACACATTGGTCTTAATTTTATTAATGGCCTTCTGAAGCTGCTTGGGCGTCCCAAACAGTGGAATCGTGTTGCCGTAGCTTTTACTCATCTTACGACCGTCGAGTCCCTGCAAGACAGCACCCTCGTCGTCGACCACCGCTTTAGGCAAGACAAACGTCTCGCCATAGTGATGGTTAAAGCGCGCGGCGATATCTCGCGCCATTTCCACGTGCTGAATTTGATCACGACCCACAGGCACATCGTTGGCATTAAAAGTGAGGATGTCAGCCGCCATGAGAATAGGATAGGAAAACAGACCCATGGTAATCCCATAGTCAGGATCCTCACCGGCCTCTTCATTCGCCTGCACCGCACCCTTGTAGGCGTGGGCTCTGTTCATCAGGCCTTTGGCTGCGTTGCAGGTCAAGATCCAAGACAGCTCAGTAATCTCCGGTATATCCGACTGCCGATAAAAGTGAGTCGCACTTGGGTCAAGACCAAGGGCTAGCCAGGTCGCAGCTATTTCACGACTGGACTGCGCCACGAGATCGGGGTTCTGCGACTTAATGAGTGCGTGGTAATCGGCCATAAAAAGATACGCATCAACCTCGTGCTTCTTGGACGATTCGATCGCGGGGCGGATCGCACCCACGTAATTCCCAAGATGCGGCGTGCCGGTCGTTGTAATGCCCGTGAGGACACGATGCCTAGCCATATCTAAACTCCCCAATCACGCGACACGTTTGTAAAAAGCAGTCAACAGACCCACAAGCTTTACCGGATCTTCGACAGACGCAAGTTCTCGGATCGAGTGCATACCCAAGGTGGGCACACCAATATCGGTTGCCGGAATACCCGTTAAGGTTGCCGTGATGGGTCCAATAGTGCTCCCGCAACCCATGTCCGCTCTCACCACAAAGGCTTGCACATCAATCCCAGCGCGCTCCGCCATAAGGCGAACCCTGGCAGCGCCCTCACCAGAAGTCGCGTAACGCTGATTTCGATTAATCTTAATCACAGGGCCACTGCCAAGCAGTGGCGCGTGCTGTTCATCATGCTTGGTCGGATAGTTTGGATGAACAGCGTGTGCGTTATCGACGGACAACATCCAGCTTCGCTGACGAAGCGCTCGCCCTTCTGCCGCGTCTGAGACAATCGCCTGCAGCACATCATTGAGCATGGGACCCTGCGCACCCACTACCGATGCGCTGCCCACCTCTTCGTGATCATTAGCCACAAAGACGTTCCACTCGCGACCTTGAGCACTGTCAATAAGGGCTTGAAGCCCTGCGTAACAACTTAATAAGTTATCCAGACGGGCGGAGGCTATAAAGTCATTATTGAGACCGACGTAGCCTGGGGCCTGCGTGTCATAGAGCGAGAGCTCCCAATCGAGGATTTTGCTGACCTTTAGATCGGGGTATTCAAGTGAGACCTGATCTGCAAGCAAGGCGTGAAGGTCAAAGTCTGGCTGACCGGTCGCCAGCGACACCAACGGCAACATGTCGGTCTGGGGATTCACTGTACGTCCCTTGTTCGCTTCTCGATCTAAGTGGATAGCCAGCGATGGAATGATGGCGATCGCCCGACGAAAATCGATCAACCGAGAGACAAGATGGCCGTCTTCCGTCTCAAAAGAAACTTTTCCCGCCATGGATAAGTCGCGATCAAACCAAGGGTTGAGCAGTGCACCACCGTACACATCGACAGCCACAAGGTGGCAACCAAACCGACTGACCACAGGGTTTGGTTTAACCGACAGGTTTGGACTGTCCGTATGCGCGCCGACGAGTCTTAAGCCATCGTCGAATGTCTCGCCCACGGAAAATGCGATTAAGCTTGAATCGTTGCGCACCATGAAGTGTTTCCCACCCACCTTCAATACGTCCGGACTTGAGTCGCTCCATGGGGTAAAACCCGCTGCCAGAAGGCGCTGTGCCATCGTACCCACCGCGTGGAATGGCGTTGTCGCCTCGGCAAGAAAAGCCAGCAAAGAATCGTTAACGGTTTGTTTATTCATAAAAACACCACAATAGAAAACAGTCCAAGCGACAGCACAACGCGATAGACGACAAAAGGCATCATACCGACTCGCTTCACCAAGCCTACAAAAAAGGCAATCGTCAAGTAGGCGCTGATGGCAGAGATAACCATAGCCAAGGCCGTCAGCCCTAAATGACTGGCACTCACAAATGCGTCGGTTTGACGAATCAGCATCAGAACCAAGGCCCCAAAGATGACGGGGATCGACAGTAAAAATGAGAAGCGCGCTGCAGTGGCAACGTTGTAACCCAGGAACAATGCGGCAGTGATGGTGATACCTGAACGCGAAGTCCCAGGAATGAGCGCAAGCGCCTGCGCCAGGCCAATGATCACCGCATGATCGACGCGGGTAACGGGCTGCTCATCGTTACCCGCAAGACGATATCGATAGGAGAGACCGAGCATTAGACCGAAAAGAAGTGTCGTCGTTGCGATCACAGCGGTGCCGCGTAGGTAGCCGTCAATAAAATCTGAAAACAGCAAGCCAACAACCAGCGCGGGCAGTGTTGCAACCGCTAAACATTTCACTTCCTGACGCGAGACGCCGACTGAGTCGCCACGTCCTAGTACGCCGCCAACAAAGCCACTTAGCGCCTGTCGGTAGTAAAAGACCACCGCCGCTAAGGTTCCGGCGTGAACGGCGACGTCGAAGGCAAGCCCCTGATCTGGCCATCCCAACAATTGAGAGGGCAAAATGAGGTGTGCTGAGCTCGATACGGGTAAGAACTCCGTCAATCCTTGTATCAACGCGAGTAACACCGCTTGAACGCTATCCATCAGTGCTTATTTCCTTGTTCCGAAAGCTTTTTCCAACCGATATCTTGCTGCACGTAGCACGGCTCGAGCGTCTGAGCGGTAATCAGCTGCTCCGGGGCTGGGTTGTCAATATAGCTCAGCGCACATTGTGACGGCCGAGGCCGTGCGGCGCTGTCGGAGCCGCTATGCGCAAACACCGCATGGCACTTAACAACCGCGTCAGACGCGTCACCTGCTAT
>JABIZW010000272.1 GCA_018666295.1 Halieaceae bacterium | reverse complement strand
CTCCATAAGTAATCACTTTAGCGATCATCGCGTCGTAAAATGGCGTCACTTCATCACCCGTCTCCACGCCTGAATCGACGCGGATGCCCGCTCCCTCAGGCACAGAAAACAACTTGATATCACCGGTGCTGGGCAAAAACCCCGCAGTGGGATCCTCAGCGTAAAGACGCACTTCAATGGCGTGCCCAAACAGTTCAATATCGTCCTGTTCTGCCGGCAGTGTTTCGCCCCGTGCCACGCGAATCTGCCACTCGACCAGATCATAGCCTGTGACCATTTCAGTCACTGGATGCTCGACCTGAAGGCGCGTATTCATCTCAAGGAAATAGAATTCACCCGCCTCATCAAGCAGAAACTCAACCGTTCCCGCACCCACATAATCAACAGCCTTGGCCGCCTCGACCGCTGCCTGCCCCATGGCCAGTCGCAACTCGGGCGTCATGACCGGACACGGCGCTTCTTCCACCACCTTTTGATGGCGGCGCTGAATAGAACAATCACGCTCTCCAAGGTAAATCGTATTACCCAACTTATCGGCGAACACTTGGATCTCAACATGCCTTGGACGCACCACCGCCTTTTCAATGATCAACTCGCTGGATCCAAAGGCATTGTGCGCTTCAGATTGTGCCAGCTCGATCGCTGACTCCAGATCTGAAGCATCGTGAACCAACCGCATGCCACGACCACCTCCCCCAGCCGCGGCTTTGACCATTACAGGCATGCCAATCTTGTTCGCCTCGGCGATCAGTGTCGCGTTTGACTGATCATTGCCTTGATAACCCGGCACACAAGGAACACTGGCGTCTATCATGGCTCGCTTCGCACGTGCCTTGTCGCCCATCACCTCAATCGCGGCGTTTGGCGGTCCAATAAACTCAATATTGCGCGCTTCACAAGCCGACGCAAAGGCTTGGTTCTCAGACAAAAAGCCGTATCCGGGGTGAATGCAATCGGCGCCAGTGCGATCCGCGGCGTCGAGGATCGCATTGATTTGCAAATAAGACTCCGCAACCGGTGCAGGTCCGATACAAATTGACTGGTCCGCCTCACGCACGTGCATCGCGTCTGCGTCAGCCTCTGAGTAAACGGCAACGGTCCTGATGCCCATCCTTTTCGCAGTTCGCATAATACGCACCGCAATTTCTCCGCGGTTGGCCACGAGCAGAGTTGTCAGTGACTTCATCATTAAATCTCCATGTGCCAGTTGGGTTTGCGCTTCTCGATGAAGGACGCCACGCCCTCTTTGCCCTCATCTCCCTGCAGGCAGCCACTAAAGTTCATGGCTGCAAACTCCACTTTCTGTTCATCAGGCGTTGTAGGCATCCCAATGATTAGGGCTTTGCACGCCGCTACTGCACCGGGCGCACACTCGAGCACGTCTTGTTTAACCCGTTGCTCGAGGGCCTCTAGCTCTTGAGTATTACTCGCAACAAAGTCCAAAACGCCCAGTGCTCGGGCCTCTTCACCCTTAAATCGGGCGGCTGTGAGCATTAATCGACGACCCGTGGAGTAACCGCATTTTTGCAACACATAGCGCGCTATTTGTGCCGGCGTGATCCCAATTCGAGTCTCTGAAAATCCGAATTTAGCATCGCGTAGCCCTACCGTAACGTCGCAGCAACAGGCGACGCCCAAGCCGCCTGCCATTGCCGCACCCTCGATAACGGCGACCGTCACCTGCGGTAATGCATTCAACTCAGCAAGAACGTCTCCAATACGGCGACTCATTCGCATCGCGTCTTGTGTCGCACCCGTGGCCATCGCTTTAAAGCCCTTGAGATCGCCCCCCGCACAAAAAAAGCCGCCTTTGCCGCGTATCGTCATACCGCGAATATCGCGCTGATCCTTAATCGACTCGATAACGGCGGCCAGATCCTCCACAGCCTCGTCTGTTAATGGGTTGCGCTGTTCCGGTTGATTGAACCAGACGGTGAGCCAACCCGCATCCAGCGACAGCGCTAAGGTTTTTGTTTTAGGTAGAGTGGCCATAATCACATCCTCGCAATGCCGAAGGCATTGGCACGCGTTTCTCGCAGTCGACCTTCTAAAACGGTCTCAAGACAGAACGCGAGTACTTTGCGAGTATCCCGCGGGTCAATAATGCCGTGGTCAAGTACACGACCCGACGTATAAAACGCATCTTCCTGCGCGTCGAAGTGCGCCCGAATAGCGGCCGCTTGCTGCTCCAACATTTCCTCAGGAGCCTCTAGCCCTTTTCGAGCCGCCCCTACACGAGCTACCTCAGACATCGTGTCAGCAGCACTTTGGCCTGCCATGACACCCGTCCGGGCATTGGGCCAGGCAAACAAAAAGTCGGGTTGATAGGACCAACCACACATGCCGTAGTTGCCCGCCCCAAAACTTGCGCCGATGTAGAGCGAAATCTTCGGAACGCGGGCGTTAGAAACCGCCTGAATCATTTTTGATCCATGCTTGATCATCCCAGCTTGTTCGTACTCAGTACCGACCATGTACCCCGTCGTATTGTTGAAGAACAAAATAGGCATGTCTGCAGCGTCACAGAGCTGTATAAATTGCGCGGCCTTCGTCGCACCATTTGGATCAATAGGCCCGTTGTTACCGATAAAGCCGAAGCTGATGCCCGTAATCGATGCATAGCCACATACGGTTGACACCCCATAGCGCGCCTTAAACTCCTCCACGGACGAGTCGTCGACCAAACGCGCCAGCACCTCACGAACATCGTAAGGAACCTTCGGGTCGACTGGAATGGCGCCAGCAAGCTCTTCAGCAGGAAAGCGAGGTGGCTCGTAGGGTCGCCTCACGACCGAGGTCACTCGTTTGTTCCAGTCGATACTCTTCATGACCTCGCGCGCTTTCAAAATCCCATGCGCGTCGTCCTCCACCAAATACTCGACCACACCGGAGACACTCGAGTGCATCTCTGTGCCGCCGAGTTCTCGATCATCAGCCTCTTCACCTGTCGCGGCTTTTACCAAGGCGGCACCGCCAAGTGCCGCCATGCCATTTTCCTTAACCCCGATGACATAGTCGGACATGCCGGGCATATAGGCGCCACCAGCAGTAGAACCCCCGTGCAGGACCACCATGGTGGGTATTCCGGCGGCAGAAAGTCTCGCAAGATCACGAAAGACATTGCCAAAACGAGACCATAACTCGACTTTGTACTTCAAAAGATTAGCGCCTGCACTCTCGACCAAGTGAATGACGGGGAGTTTTTGCCGCATGCACATCTCTAAAATTGAGGTCGATACAAAGCCCGTTGACTCTGTTGCAGCGCCTGCTGAAATTCCTGAGTCATCAACCCAAATCATGCACCGCACACCCTCTACAAAACCAACGCCCACGATGACCGACGCCCCGGGAACACTGGTTTCTTGATCAGGATTTTCAACGCAAAAATTTGCCATTGAATGCATTTGTAAAAACGGCATACCTGGATCGAGCAGACGTTCGAGACGCTCTCTGGGCGACAGTTGTCCGCGCGCCCTAAAGGTTTTTAGCCGCTTATTCGAGGTGTCGATGGTGCGTTGCTCAAGGTCACGCCAATGGTTGATGAGTGCGACCATATTTGATCGATTTTCTTCAAAACTGTCGCTAGAGGGCTGCACAGTTGAGGTCAGGATTGCCATATCACGCCTCCAAAAGGTGTTGTGGAATCATAATGGGAGTATCCAGAAGTACTTGCGCGTAAGCCTTGGCCTGCGGGTCGTTCCTTAGACTTGCGATACCGCCGCCGCCCAGCGCGTTGTGCAGCAGAAAGTTGAGTGCCGAGATTCCAGGAAGATAGTACCGATCAATGCCGGGCGCTGTCATAAAGTGCGCAAAGCGATCTGCCACGTAGGCTTCGGTCAACGTTGCGGCGATCCAAGGGAGATAATCCGACTTTCGCGCAATAACGCCGACATTAGCTTTGTCGCCCTTATCCCCTGAACGGCCCCAGGCGAGTGTCTCAAGTGGCACTTCGACAAGAATCGATCGCGGGCTGTCATCAATGTCCGGAATACGTGTCTCACGGGCCGCGCTGACACCGACCGGCGCAGTGGGCGCAATAAACGTCGTTTCTACAGACGCGTCGATGAGCTTCAACTCGAGCGATGACTTGTCAACGAGCGTTGAAAACAGACGGATCACGGGTGAGGGCTTGGCGCGAGCGCCTGCAAAAAACGCCATACCCGCAGGCGCACCCAACGCCACACCTGATAACTCGCGCAGCAGCAGTGCCACAGCTCGTGCATCCTGGTGGCGACACGCCACCTTAAGGGCTACCTCACGACTTGATGTCGCCCTCGCATGGGCTCCCCAGAAACTCTCTTCACCGATTACATCAATGGCCACATCATCAAAGTCTTCAGCGCCCATTGCTTTAATCTTCGCTCGTGTGCGCACCAGAGCCTCTTCAGCGAAAATACGGGCCTTATCTGCAGCTCGCCGTCCAATGCACCAAAAGGTCGTCCCCGCACGCCAACCATCCGCCCAGGTCATACTCGCCTTGTAGCTTGAGGTGACGCCTCGACCGCGAGCACCGGACACATGAACTCGGTTCTCACCCACTTCCTCGAGGAGGATCTGAGTAAAATCGCAGACAACATCGGGCACAACATACGCCGCGGGGTCGCCAATTTCATAGAGAAGCTGCTCTGCCACCGTCCCTTTATTAACAATGCCGCCCGTGCCAGCAGGCTTGTAAAGATCGCAGGATCCGTCTTTTGATACCTCAGCAATCGGGTAGCCCACCTTATACAGCGAGTCCGCCACTTTTTCCCAGTCGGTAAAGTTTCCGCCGGTAACTTGCGGACCGCACTCGATGAGGTGTCCAACGGCAGAGCCCGCAGCAAGCTTGTCGAGCTCATCGACAGACCAGCCGAATTCGTAAATGCACGCACCAAGCGTCACGGCACTGTCGACACAACGCCCCGTGACCACAATGTCGGCTCCCGAGGCGAGCGCCGCCGCAACCGGAAAACCACCAATGTACGCATTAGCGCTCGCTATTTTGTCTACGGGAGGGAATGCTTCATCCGAGAACATCTCGGTAACACCAGAGGACTTAAGCTGACCGAGGTGCGGCATGAGATCGTCACCCGTGACCACCACTACTTTCAGATTCAATCCGGCGGCGGCAATGGTCTCTCGCAGTGCTTCACCACACGCCTCAGGATTCACTCCGCCGGCGTTGCTGATCAGCTTTACACCCGATTCCGCAATGCACTGTAAATTCGGCTTCACAATGGCCGAAATAAAGTCCGTCGCATAACCCAAGTTCGGATCGGAAGCGCGGGCACGCGCCAAAATCGACATGGTAATTTCGGCCAAATAATCAAAAACAATGTAATCAAGGTCTCCTTCAGCGAAGAACTGCGACATTGCCATGTCGGTCTCCCCCCAGAAACCGGTTGCACCGCCAATCTTGATGGTCTTGTCAGCCACTGTGATGTTCCCCTATCATTCTCATGATTACTGCTCATTAATAATGAGCCTGACTCATGTGACTATAAGCGCTTGCCGTTTAGCCCACAAGTCATTGCGCAGAAACGTCTTTTTGAGACAAAACAGCCGAACTGGATTGACTATGAGTACGACACAACGGCAACGATTAGAAGTGCGCGAAGAGACCTTGCTCGTCGCCGCAACCGCTGTATTTGCTGAGTCTGGCGTGGACGGCGCTCGTATGGCTGAGATTGCGCGGCGTGCCGATATTGCCGAGGGCACAATCTATCTTTACCACAAGAACAAACAGGAGCTGTTAGAAGCGGTTGTTGATCGATTCTGGAGGGAACTGACGCGAGGCGCACTCGCCGCACTTTCACCCCACGGCACGGTGATGCAGCAACTCAAAGAGCTTGCTGACTACCACCTGCACTCACTCATTGACGACTTCAAGATTGTCGAGATCACCTCGCGAGCAAGGGAGCGACAGGGTGAGACCGGGCGCCAGTTACCACAAATTCGAGAGTACGTCCGCGTCTTTGACGCCATACTCGAGCGAGGTATTGGGCTTCAGCAATTCGATGCATCAATCCCTGTTTGGCAAATGCGCGACGTCTTCTATGGAACCCTTGAGCACTCCGCACGGACTCTAGTGCTACGCAACCAAGCATTTGACGCCTCAGTCATCGACAACTTACTGCTGTTGTTTGAACGCTTCCGACAGACCACACCCGAAGTAGCGGGACAAACCAAAACTGAGACGTCCATCATGGATGCACTCGCCCGGATCGAAAGTCATCTGACAAAAAAGAGCGGCTAACCGAACTGTTGACGAAGCGCGTCAATAAAGCGCCCTAATTCCTCTCGCGGCAAATGGTTTATGCCCGCCGCCGCCGCGCGACCACCCCCAGTTTCGAATTGACGACAGACGTCGTCCGCACCCGTTCTGTTATTTAACGGCGCTCTCACACTCACTAAATAGCCGCCATCGACATCGGTCAGTACCGCATGTGCCTTATTGGGCGATTGGTTGGCTAAATCATTACCCAAGACCCCGCTAACGCGTCTCGACCACGAGGCATCAGGCAGGGACACCACCGCTAAATCGTCGTCATCGACCGCCCTGGGTGCCGACTGTGCGGCGTGCATATCGAGACGATAAGCGTCGCCAAGAGTCTCAAATAAATCACGATCGTCGCTGAGCAGTGCGGTCGGCGACTTGTGCTGCTGCATCCGCTTGTAAAGTGCGGCCGGTTCAATATGCAAATCAGCCGCACTGGCACCATAGGCGTTATAGTTAACAATGACACCGAGCTGTCGCAACGCCTCGCGATCCACCGAATGGCTCATCTTTCCAATAATGGTGTCAGCGGTGGTGTCTAAGTTATCACCAAAGCACCCCACAACTGCCCACTCTGCAAACTCACCTCGTAAGCGGCCATTGATAAGCGCACTTGTACACACCTCAGGTGAGGCGCTCATAAGAACGGTTAGCCGCTCGTGCTCAGGCACATTGCCCGCAAAGTGATGGTCGCAAAAAAACACGTCTGCACCGGCCTCAATCAACCTAATGCAATCGTCTCGGTTCTTGTCGAATGAAATATCCAAGGCGGTGACCCGGAGGCCCTCACCGCTGGGGACGCGCTGAAGCAGCTCGATGTCGCGTTTGACCCCTGTGATCAGCGTAGCATCTGGCTTGGGGTCGGCGCGACGGAGTTGAATCAGGGCGCAAATACCGTCTGCGTCACCATTAAAAACATCGTAATCCATTGTCAACGCTGCCTCCGTTTTGCGGGGCGCATGCTACCAGATCAGCAGGAAAAGGGGCGAAAAAACGCCCCAACTCAATTTTACTCAAGCACAATTCGTTGCTCATTTTTTTCAAGCAATACGGTTCCGATTCCCCTCACGTCTGACAACGCCTCGACACTCTTAAAGGCGCCGTAGCGCTCCCGGAACTCAACAATTCGTTTCGCCAGCTGTGGTCCAACACCAACCAGTTGCGATGCCAGCGTATCAACGTCTGCCCGATTGATATTAACCGTCTCCGCGCCGTGGACCGGCAAAACTGCAAAGTACGCCAGCGTGAGTGTGGCGACTAGCGTGAGCCAAAATGATGATCTTTTTTCTGTGTAAACCATGTGAACGTCTCCTCTGTCACTGAGCCCATGTGGCTCTGAAATGACACTAGAGCGCCACACCATGGACCGACAGATCAATCGCCGAAACGGTTCATAGGTGGTCGGTTTTGCTTACTCAATCCGACTAAGAATGCCCTCAACAACGCGGGCAGGATCTGCGGCACCCGTGATCGAGCGCCCCATAACCAGGTATGACGAGCCTCCCTCCATAGCATCCCAGGGCGTGACCACGCGGCGTTGATCACCCGCCGCGTCCTCAGGCAGGCGAATACCCGGCGTCACCAAGGCGAAGTCATCTCCGCAACTGGCACGTAACAGTGGTGCCTCCTGCGCGGAACAGACAACACCTGCAAGTCCACAGGAGTGGGCCAAAGACGCCAAGCGCGCAACACGTTGATCCGGTGGCTCATCGATACCGAGCTCTAGAAGATCTGTCGCGTCCATACTGGTCAGGACGGTCACCGCAATCAGTTG
>JABIZW010000029.1 GCA_018666295.1 Halieaceae bacterium | reverse complement strand
TGCAGAACAATCGGAAGCTTTATTTAAGAAGACTGGCGCTATTGAGCGCCTCGATGTTTGTGTGACTGAGGTCATCGAGTGAGTTTTAAGTGCTTAGGAGAAGCCCGCTTATGCGGGCTTTTTTTTGACCTGCGGATTAGCCGGCGTTCTGACGCGCGTCGAGCTCACTGCGGATCGCGCTGACACTCTCCTCGTTGAGGTCGTAATTCCACATGGCCCAGATGCCGACCAGTGTGCCGGTGACCGGAACGATAATGAATGCGGCTCTGAGACCTGCAAGTGCTTCATCAGTTTGAACGGTGACCGTTTGATCGAATCCAACAGCGGCCAGTATGAGGCCGCTCAAGAGCCCGGCAAATGCCGCTCCGAACTTGACCATGAGCCAATATATTGCGCCAAAGAGGCCTTCGCGACGCTCGTGGGTATTGAGCTCATCAAGGTCACAAATATCAGCCGTCATTGACATCATAATGGTGAAGAGTCCACCGATACCGAACACAAATAGTGGGATCGGTAAGAACATGAGATAGGGGTTTTCGGGCGAAAAAGTCCACCAAAACATCGCGTAGCCTGCGAGAGACATTGTTTGCGTGATTAGAAACGTTCTGTGTTTGCCGTATCGCTGTGACATATAAGTCACGATTGGGATGACGGCGGCGCAGGTGCACAATGCAGAGATACTCCCAAACAACGCAGGCCAATTCCCGGCAGCCACTGGGTCTCCCCCGTTCATGTAGTACACAATGATGAAGAAGGCGAAGCCTGCCACGCAATTGTAGGCATTAAAAATAAAGAATGTTGCAGTGCAAATGCGCTGGAAAGGCTTATTTCGAAGGGTGATGATAATACCCTCAAAGAGTTCCCTGAATCTGTCAGAGAGCGTGCCTTGAGACTGACTCTCTGCCGCGTCTGACGTGTCTTCAGACTGACAGAAAATGGCAGGAACCATGGCCAGTAACATACAGGTCACCCCGACATAGATGGAGAGGGTCCGTGCACCCTCGGTGGCGGATTCAAACCAGTTGGGGTCATACAAGACAATCCAAAACCAGGGTGCAATGACCCAGGCCCATTGACCAATCCACTGCGCTACGGCCATAAGACGCGTTCGCTCATGGTAATCGGAGCTCATCTCGTAGCCCATTGCAACGTAAGGCACACCGAAAATGGTCATTCCGAAAAAGAATACAATGGACCAACCCAGGAAATACCAAAAGTTGTAGAGCTGACTGTTTTCTGCAGACAGTTGCCACATGGCAATGTACGACAGTCCTGCGATAATGGCGCCGATAAATATGTAGGGCCGACGCTTTCCCCACCGCGACTGTGTGCGATCTGATATGTAGCCCATCAAGGGGTCTAAAACAGCATCAACGAGCTTAGGTAGAAAAAAAATCAGACCCCACAAAACGGGGCTCATGCCTAAGCTTTGAACCAAAATAACCATAAAAATTCCGAGCGCCGCCGGAAACATCTGATTGGCTAGCATGCCAACGCCAAAGGCGACTTTTTGCCCCAGCGGAATCGGTTTTCGCTTGGTAACGCTAGTCGTCACTGCTGCGTCGGCTTTAAGAGTTTGTGTGTTCATTAAATTCTTCGTCTAAAGAGATTTAGAAACCCGTTTCGGGTGCGAGATTTCGGTTTAACTAAAAAGGGCAGGTTAACCACGGCGCTTGTCGCATCGGGCATGTCGACTTGGCAAAATAGGCGGTACTCACCCGGTTGTGAAAGTTGAAAAGTAAAGTCTGTGTTCTGCGTCCCGACACTCGATAGAACGCTCGGAGGGGTGGGTTCAAAATCCCCGCCATCACTCTCGAGTGCTTTTGAGACTTCGGTGCAGACAGTCCAAGAAATGGTTGGATTGCCTTTAGTTTCAAGCAGCGCCAGTTGTGCATGCAGTCGATCATCGATCTGACCTGTGACGCTCGCACTGGCGGGCTGACCCGACAGTGTTAGTGATTTTATTTGAAGCGAATGGCGCTTGGGTGATTGACCGGTCCAAGCTTGGTTCATGACCTCGACAGCTTCCGTGTGTTTGCCATCCTCAAGGAACATGCTGTACCAAGTGGGCGTGCGTTCTTGCTTTTGACCCCAAAGAAAAATGTAAGCCCCTAAGCATCGACGACTGTCAGCAAGAATAATGGTGTTGTAGCGTCGCGAAATATCGCGAGCCTTTTGCGAGCTGCTGGGTTCGATCGGTCTGCCCCACTCAGTTTTCGGACTTTCCCAGTGACCGGTTGGACCCCACTCTGTAAGTTGGTAGGGGCCGTCGTAGCCGGCGCGAGACAGCAGTTGTCCAAGCTGATCAATTTCCCCGTAAATTTGGAACGAGAGGAAGTCGAGTGATGGTGCTTTTGTAGCAATCGCGCTGACTGTGGCTTCGTCTATGCCTGCCAACATGGTCGTGACGGGATGATTGGAGTCAGCGGCTTTAATACGAGTCGCGAGGTCTTCCACCGCATCCCAAACAGCCGTGTTGGTGGCGCGGAGATTTAACTCATTTCCCAGGCCCCACATGAGCAGAGCAGGGTGGTCTTTGAGTCTTTCTACGTCGAGCATCATCTGCTCATTCTGCAAGGCAACGGCCTGCACATCTGAATAGTCGAACCCATGGCGCTCGCGCGCCATATCCAGACCCATACAGACCATGAGTCCAAGCGACTGCGCTTCGTCTAGAATGTCTTCTGCGCTGCGTTCTCCGTTATTAACTCGCCACGTTCTGAACGTATTACCACCCGCGCCAGCCAGCGACGCCAGTTGCCCGAACTCCAGCCCCGCGCCCTTAACGTAGAACGGTGCTCCATCAACCTCCAGACGGTATCCATCGGTGCCATCACCGACTAGACATACTTTGGCCATAAATGCTCGTAAATGATTATTTTTAGTCGTTTTTTTTCACGTTTGAGCATACCAATCCACTGGCCCGGAGACAGTCAAAAGCCGCCGAGCAGGGACTGTGGTGAGACCAACCGGTTTATCGGTTAGACCGGATCAAATTGACCCTAATTTATCGGTGTATTACCAGTCCGCTGGGTCTGATTGAGGGCCAAAAGGGGCGCGCGCGCGACGCGCCCTAAACTTAAAGCGTGGAGGAGACCGTGTAGCGACGCTCGATCCGGCCTTGGCGACTTTCTTTGGTGTACAGCGGCTCGTGCAGGACTTCATTCGCGTAGTCCTCGGCTTGATCGAGGTAGTGCGGTGAGTCGGCATTGGTCATGTCATTACCGTATTGGTGAGTTCCTAGTACACGCCGCTCTCCACTGGGCATCCAGCGAATGATGTAGTAGAGGCCGTCTCCGGCAACCGCCGTTAAGTAGTCGTCCCCATCAAGTCTCCTGCTGTAAATGGCTCTCAATGTGTCTGGTCCACCAGCGACAGGCCAGAGCGTTCCGCCGCGCCCATGACGATTAACCTCTCCCCATTCTGGATCCAGTTGACCACCGATCTCGAGTGTCTGATCAATGCAGTCATCGAGTACGTCTGCCGGCTCTGGGTTGTTGTTACCGCCACTCTCCGCTTGCCACTCGGCGGCCAGCACACAAACACCAAGCGCGGCGCCACGGTTATCTTTGTCGGTTGAGCGATCCCATGCCTTAAGCACAGCAATCGCTTGCGCTTGAGTCTCGGTAGTCGCAGACAAGCCCGTCACCCTCTTGAAAAAGGCCATGCCGCGGTAGTTGGGCGAGTAGTCATTGTCGTGCTTAAGCGCCCACACTTCCTCGTCAGAGATTTGGCCAAATTCCTCGAATAACTCCAGCCCACGCGTGGCCCGGTTAGTCATTCGGGTTTGCCAACCGCCGTCGGCAGGTGCGTCGGTCTTGAGCGGGTTGTGCGCCGCGCTGGTGACGTTGAACGGCGTTTGATTGGCACTGTGAATAAAGCCTGAAGGGGGGTTAGTGACCTGTGGGAGGGTGTCAGTGGGGTAGTAGGCATTCCAAATCAGATCGGATCGATCACCCGGGAGGTACTGCTGCCAGTTCCAACCCGGTGCGCGGACAGGCAGTTGTGCGTTGTGAATAAAATGGATGTCGCCGTGCCGGTTGGCATAAACAAAATTAAAGCTTTGAATGTGGTTAAGGGCTACTGCTGCCTGCCATTCCTCGAAGTTTTTGGCCTTGTTCATCGCCAACCACTGCTCGACTTGCTTCATTTCGTCGATACCCGCGTACCGGATGGCGTACACGCCATGATCGGTTCGCAGTGCAGGCCCGTGTGCAGAGCGCAGTACTTCGCGACTCACCGACCAGGGCAGGAAACCCCATAACTTCAGTTTCAGTTTCACCGTGCTGACGTCGAGGTCGCGCCACTGTCCGTCAAGCAGATACTGATTCTCATTGTCGGGGTTCATCTCGAGCAGGTAGATATCAACAAGATCAGGTTTGTTAACCGTCGCTCCCCACCCGTGTTCTTCTGTAAAACCAACCCCCATAGTGGGCGCGCCTGGAAACAAGCCCCCCATAATGTTCAGACCCTCCCCTGATTCAATATGGGCCTCATACCAAGCAACAGGGCCTGTCAGGGGCTGGTGTGAATTAATGATGAGGTAGGTAGATCCGTCATCCGTGCGCGAGGGCGCCACGGCTGTTGCATTGGATCCTATAGGGTCCTTAGGTTTTGGGTTGTAAGGCGCTTTGCTCACGGTGTTGGGGCGTGTATCACCAAAGAGTTCAAGCACCGGCCCATCAAAGCCATAAAATAAAGGATGTCTGAGCATGTGGCCTGCGACAATGTCTTTGCCGGTTACAGGCAGCAACTCTGGGTGCTCGATCTCATCAGTATGATCGCGTGCAAACGCATTAAAGCCGGCTGCAAACGCCTCGACATAGGCGCGGATTTCTGGCGATAACACACGCTCATAGTCCCTATCCAATGTTCCCCAGAGGTTCAGCCATTTGACGAGGTAGTCAGATTGCGCGCCTTCCTGCCCCTCATAGCGGCCAGCGTTTCCTCGAAAAAAGGGGAGGCTGCCCTCCATAATCGGCCAGGCGTCTTCGGCTTGTGCATAAGCAAGGCCAAACGCTGCGTCGGCGTCGGTTGCCCCGTAGACGTGCGGTACGCCGTAGGCGTCGCGTTCTATGGATGCCTCGAGGGCCAGTGCGTTGAGCGAGTAACCCAGGGTCAGCAGAGCAAATGCCAAAACAGTGTGCGCAGCGCGAAAACAAACATCTGTCATTTTAGTGATCTCAGAGGTGAAATTAGCCGTGTTCAACACTGTCTAGCAACAGGGCAGGTCAGCGCAAGCAATTGCAGCGCCTTTAGTGCTCGATAAGACGAGGTGTCGCGTTTTTGCCAGAGGTTTTAGCGTGGGGTTTCTCAAAACACCTCGGTATACTCATTTGATGAATTTAATCGCGACCGCCGTGCCCTTCTTTTTATTTGCCATTGCCGCGGAGTGGCTGTGGGGGCGCGTCTCTGGCAGAGACACCTATCGGTTAAATGATTCGGTCAGCAGTTTAACGCTGGGGGGGCTGTCACAGGCGCGTCGCTTTGTTGTGCTCGGCATTGGCGGGAGTGTCTATGCTTGGCTAATGACGATAACCCCATTTGCCCCCTGGCGCCTTGACGGTTGGATGGGTTGGGTGCTGGCTTTTATTCTTTACGACCTTTGCTATTACTGGTCGCATCGTGCGGGTCACGAGATCAAGCTTTTTTGGGCGTCACACGTTGTGCACCATCAGAGTGAGGACTACAACCTTTCAACCGCACTCCGGCAGACCAGTACCGGGTTTTTGTTTGGGTGGATTTTCTACACCCCCCTCTTTTTTATCGGTGTGCCGGGCGAGATGATGGTCACCGTGGGTGCGCTCAACCTGATCTATCAGTTTTGGGTGCACACTGAGCACGTCGGCGAACTCGGTTGGTTCGAGTACGTGTTCGTGTCTCCCTCGAACCACCGAGTCCACCACGCGAGGAACCCTTGCTACCTCGATCGTAATTATGGCGGTGTTTTCATCGTATGGGATCGGTTTTTTGGCTCCTACCAGCGGGAACAGGCGGCTGAACCCTGTGTCTATGGCATTACTACGCCGATCAGGTCCTGGTCACCCTGGGAAGCGTGGGTGCACGTTTATCGGGACATGTTGTCGGACATGTGGCGAACGACAAGTTGGCGCCACCGAATGTTTGTGCCATTTTCTCATCCCGCGTGGAAACCGAGTGATCTCATCAAGGACGCACCCACTGAATCTCAGGATTCATTGAGCAAGTTCGATCCGCAGGTCACAGTTGCGCGAAAGCTCAGCGGCGCGATGAACCTTTTATTGATCACCGCCATACTCGTCGTTGCGCAGCAGTTTGA
>JABIZW010000213.1 GCA_018666295.1 Halieaceae bacterium | reverse complement strand
TTAGCCGCGTTTAGTTCACGGGCCGTGTCTATCACGTGGCTGACCATCGGCTTTTTGCCAATAGGATGAAGAACCTTGGGCAATGCGGACCGCATTCGTGTTCCACGTCCGGCCGCCAGAACAATAACTTCGAGCATTCTGAACCTATCGAGTGATTTGCTGGGAGGATCGCACAGCAGTATGACAACTGCTACGGCAAAAGTTCATAGCGTCTCTAGTCAGACAAACGTGACACGAAAAGGCCTTTAACAACGGGGGGCGTTAACGTCCCGCGCGGTTCTTGAGCTTTCTCAACGTTGCAAGCCGTGCCGATGCTTCTGCAAGTTGTGCCGAAGCAAGACTGTAATCGAGTTCACTGGACTGGTTGGCCAGCGCCTCTTCGGCCGCTTTGCGCGCTGCTTCAGCCGCTTCTTCGTCAAGGTCTTCACCACGCACAGCCGTGTTTGCCAAAACAGTCACCACGTCGCCCTGCACTTCTAAATAACCGCCAGAGACAAAGTAAACTTCCTCTTCGCCACCCTGAATGACAACGCGGACCGTTCCTGGCGTTAGGTCAGTCAGTAATGGGGTATGCCCGTAAGTCACACCCATCTCGCCCGATGAACCACTGGCAACCAGCAGTTCAACAAGACCTGAGAAAATTTGAGCTTCTGCGCTAACAATGTCGCAGTGAATGGTCAGTGCCATTACAGCCTCCGATTACGCGCTGAGCTTCTCGGCCTTCTCGACAGCTTGCTCGATCGAGCCCACCATGTAGAACGCCTGCTCGGGTAAGTGATCGTATTCACCCGCCAAGATTGCTTTGAAGCCAGTAATGGTGTCTTTTAACGACACATAGATACCTGGCGATCCGGTAAATACTTCAGCGACGTGGAAGGGCTGCGACAAAAAGCGCTCAATCTTTCGAGCACGCGCGACCGTGAGCTTGTCTTCTTCAGACAGCTCGTCCATGCCTAAAATAGCAATAATATCTTTGAGCTCTTTGTAACGCTGAAGCACTGATTGAACACCTCGCGCGACGGCGTAGTGCTCGGTACCAATAATCAGCGGATCAAGCTGACGCGAGGTTGAATCAAGTGGGTCAACCGCAGGGTAAATTCCTTTCGCTGCAATATCGCGGCTTAAAACGACCGTCGAGTCCAGGTGCGCAAACGTTGTCGCAGGAGAAGGGTCCGTCAAATCATCCGCCGGAACGTATACGGCCTGAATCGACGTAATAGAACCAGTCTTAGTCGACGTGATTCGCTCCTGAAGGACACCCATTTCCTCAGCCAGTGTGGGCTGATAACCCACCGCTGAGGGCATACGGCCGAGGAGCGCTGACACCTCGGTTCCCGCCAGCGTGTACCGGTAAATATTATCAACGAATAAGAGGACGTCTCGTCCCTCGTCACGGAACTTCTCAGCCATGGTCAAGCCCGTCAAAGCCACTCGAAGACGGTTTCCGGGCGGCTCGTTCATCTGCCCATAAACCATTGCGACTTTTGATTCGGGTAGGTTCTCTACGTTGACGACTTTAGATTCCTGCATCTCGTAGTAAAAGTCATTACCTTCTCGTGTCCGTTCACCCACACCAGCAAATACGGAGAGGCCCGAGTGCTCGGTCGCAATGTTGTTAATCAGTTCCATCATGTTGACCGTTTTACCAACACCAGCACCACCGAAGAGCCCGACCTTCCCGCCCTTTGCAAACGGACAAACCAAGTCAATGACTTTAATACCGGTCTCAAGCAACTCGTCAGACGCTGCGAGTTCTTCATAGGCGGGAGCCGCGCGGTGAATCGACGATCGCTCTTGTTCACCGATTGGTCCGCGCTCATCAATAGGGTTACCCAGTACATCCATGATACGACCAAGCGTTTCTATTCCAACCGGAACCGCAATGGGAGCACCGGTATTGTCTACAGAGAGACCTCGGCTGACACCTTCCGATGGACCCATCGCAATGGCGCGAACAATACCGTCACCGAGTTGCTGCTGAACTTCCAGCGTCAGGCCTTTGTCCGTGATAATCAGGGCGTCATACACCTTGGGAACGCTGTCGCGGGGAAACTCTACGTCAACGACCGCGCCAATAACCTGTACAACCTTTCCACTACTCATTTTCGAGTCCTCTGTGTTGTTCTGCGGCGCTCAGCCATGGCGCCAACATAAATCAAAACCACGCGCACGCGTGCTTATCCAATAGCGGCAGCACCGCCTACAATTTCTGACAGTTCCTGCGTAATCGCCGCCTGCCGAGCTTTGTTGTATACCAATTGAAGTTCATCAATTAGCTCACCAGCATTGTCGCTGGCGTTCTTCATAGCGATCATTCGAGCGGCTTGCTCGCAAGCACCATTCTCAACCACCGCCTGATAAACCAGCGCTTCGATATACCGGGCTAGCAGACTGTCGAGCAACTCGCGCGCATCAGGCTCGTAAATGTAATCCCAATGGTGCGAATACTGCTCTTGAGTATCGGCTTCTAACGGCAACAGCTGCTGCACCGTAGGCGCCTGCGTCATGGTATTTACAAACTCGTTAGAAATAACATGCAAGGCATCAATTTCGCCCCGTTCAAACGCATCCAGCATGACTTTAACAGCACCAATCATGTCGCCCACACTCGGTGTATCACCCAATTGGTCAACCGATGCTAAAACTTGCCCACCAACACGTTTAAAAAACGCCTGACCTTTACGGCCTACCACACACAAACGAACTTCTTGACCTGCATCATGCCAATCACGCATCTTATGAATCGTTTCACGCAGCAAATTTGCGTTTAAT
>JABIZW010000078.1 GCA_018666295.1 Halieaceae bacterium | reverse complement strand
CCGAGCCTAAGGCCAAAGCGGCGCCCAAAGCCAAAGCCGAGCCTAAAGCCAAAGCGGCACCTAAGGCCAAAGCTGCGCCTAAGGCCGAGCCTAAAGCCAAAGCTGCGCCCAAGGCCAAAGCCACTTCGAAGTCAAAAGGTGCTTCAACTGTTGCTAGGGCCGCAGGTAAAACCCAGAAGCTTGATGAGTTTACCCCCTACAAACCCGCACGTGGCGAGCGTTACATGAACGATGAGCAACGTGGGCACTTTCGGGAATTATTGCTCACTTGGCGCTCGGACTTAGTCAACGAAGTCACAAAGACCGTTGGGCACATGAAGGACGAGGCCGCCAACTTTCCAGACCCCGCTGATCGGGCAACCCAAGAAGAAGAGTTTAGCCTCGAACTTAGAGCCCGTGATCGCGAGCGCAAGTTGATTAAGAAGATTGATGGAATGCTTGAACGAATTTCGATCGATGACTACGGATATTGCGATGCCTGTGGCATCGAGATCGGCATCCAACGGCTGGAGGCTCGTCCGACAGCAACGCTCTGTATTGACTGCAAGACGCTCGCAGAAATCAAGGAGCGACAGGAGCTGGGCTAAGCCCCTCGCGCTTACTTAGCTTTGACGTATCGAGGACGTTTTGCTCCATCACCCACTGGCCCTCTGCACAGTGGCTCTCTTGTTACTGCCGTTGCCAGCTTTCTAGATGCGCGCGCTAATGGCGGATACTGGTGGCTGCGTATCGATGACATAGACCCTCCTCGCCACGATCTCAACAGTTTCATATCAATCCCTGAGTGCCTCCGGATTCATGGTCTCCACTGGGACAATGACACCCTTCTACAAAGTAAGCGTCAGGAAGTGTACAACGCGTATCTTGATCAGCTGAAGGACGAAGGACTGCTCTTTACCTGCGTGTGTACGCGTTTGACCCTCGGAAAACTGGGGCAATGCGAAGCCGATTGCGCATCGCGAACGCACAGTGAGGGGAGTCTAAGATTTAATGTGCCCAGCGATGCCCCGCAGTCCATTGACGACTTAATACTGGGTCAACAAACGGCCTCGGAACGACCGAACAATTTTGTTGTCAAGCGCAAAGATGGCGCTATTTCCTATCAACTCGCGACGGCCGTGGATGATTTAGACGAAGCCTACACCCATATAATTCGCGGCGCTGACCTTCTCGAGTCGAGCTTCCGACAAAAGGCCATACAGCAGGCACTCAAAAGACCGTCTCCCCAATACGGTCATGTCCCGATAGTGACTGATTCTGAGGGCTACAAGCTCAGCAAACAAAACGGCGCTCGGGGGATTGATATTCGTAGACCCGTCCAAAATCTAAGAGACGCGCTGTCATTTCTCAGACAGCCCGCACCTCCTGAGGCCGTCGAGCACATTGCCGAGGTCTTGGAGTTCGCTCAAGAGCACTGGGACACCTCCGCATTGTCTACCGAGCATTGTAACTTTTTACCCCGATAAGTGTTACCGGGGTGACACACATTAAAGAGATCGTGTTAGCCTCAGTGGCGGTTTTTTGGAGCAAAGAGTTTTAATGCTGACTGTTCTCTTACTCGACGACGATCCCATCAGTGCAACGCACACAGCCGATGATTTAACGGCCGAGGGGTTTAAAATTATTAAAGCGTCACCCTTTTCCGCGCTAGGAGCCATTAAAACTGCCGAAAAAGTTGACGCCGTCCTTCTTGACCCAGGTCGAAACGAAGCGGGCGTTAAGCAGCTGATAAACGACTTACACCCGCTCCCCGTGTTTATCCATGCGCAACACGCCTCACTGCGCTCTGCCGTGGACCTAATGAAGTTAGGTGCCCGAGACTATTGGCCCAAGCCCGCACCCCTCAGAGACTTGCTGCGGGCCATAAAGCGAGTCGCAGGGCCTACGACCGAATCATCAGCGGCAAGCGCCCCAGCAGTGGACGCCTTTGTCGGTCGGTCCTCCGGCATGCGTGCCCTGATGAACATGGCTAATAAAGCCGCTAAGGCGCGGTCGACCGTTTTGATAATTGGTGAGACGGGCACTGGAAAGGAATTAGTCGCGCAACACATCCATCAAGCCAGCCAAAGAACTCATAAGCCGCTGATCTCAGTCAACTGCGCGGCGATTCCTGAGACGTTAATCGAGTCCGAGCTTTTTGGGTACGAGAAAGGCGCGTTTACCGGCGCAAACGCACAGCGCTTGGGCCTTATTGAGGCTGCCGATGGCGGCACGCTTTTCTTAGATGAGATCGGTGAGTTACCGGCGTCCGCGCAAGCGCGTCTGCTTCGCTTTATCCAAGAAGGCGAAATAAGGCGTATTGGCTCCGTTGAGAGTGCCAGCGTCGATGTGCGACTGATTTGCGCAACGCACCGAAACCTGATGGAGCTTGAAAATACAGATGTGTTTCGCCGAGATCTCTTTCATCGCATAAACGTATTGCGCCTCGAGTTACCGCCTCTTCGAGAGCGAGGCGACGACATTGAGGGACTGACGAAGTTTCTAATCAAAAGAGTGTCCACCAAGCTGCAGTTAGACGCGAAGCCGCTGAGTCCAGATGCTAAGAAAGCGCTCTCTAGCTACCCATGGCCAGGCAATGTAAGAGAGCTCGAACACACGATCGAGCGCGCACTCGTCTTGGGGGACGGCGAGGTATTAGAGCCTCACGATTTAAATCTTCCTGACATACCAGCCAAACCCAAAGGTATTGCAAAACCCTTTGCTAGCGCATCCGCGCTTATCGAGCCAGAGCCCACAGCGAACAACGACACCGATTCAGGCGAACTCTCACTGGAAGACTACTTTCAGCGCTTCGTCCTTGAAAATCAGGACGCGATGAATGAGACAGAGATCGCTCAAAAGCTAGGCATCAGCAGAAAATGTCTCTGGGAACGCCGCCAGCGTTTCGACCTTCCTCGCACGCGAAAGAAAGGCAGTGCCTAGATTTTCTAGTGGTCCCATTGGTAACAGGTGCGGTTTATTTCCGTAACACTTCTGTAACAAACAAAGCGGTAAACGCATCGGGAAAATTAGTAAGTGACTGATATATTTAACTAATACTCTCGTGGCACAACAAATGCAGTAATTGTGACAGAGCTGAAATAATAATAAGCGGCCGAATAAAAATAATATGTGTAACTACGGACCTGGGCGGGGAAGGCAACTTCCCCCAGTTTCTTTGTTTCCTACCTATTACAGCTGATAAGATCGGGACTCACGTTCTCGAGCTTCCTATTTTGCAGAAATTTGATTCAAGCAAACTGATAGACCATTCCTCGTTGTCGCGAGGCGCCGTCGCTGTTGTTGAGCGTCTGTGTGATCACGAACACAGTGCGTACATCGTGGGAGGGGCAGTCCGAGATTTACTTCTAGGGCAGCGCCCTAAAGACTTTGACGTTGCAACCGATGCGACTCCCGAGCAGGTTGTTGCGCTGTTCAAAGGCGCACGGATTATTGGTCGCCGGTTTCAGATCGTGCATGTCCGAATGGGCCGTGAAATCATTGAAGTCACCACGTTTCGAGGTCACCACGCAGGAGATTCATCAACACTGTCTAAGAAGTCGCAGAACGGCCTCCTCCTGAGGGACAACGTCTACGGGACATTAGATCAAGATGCGGCGCGGCGCGACCTGACGATCAATGCGATGTACTTAGATCCGACAAATAAAATCATTCTCGACGATCTCGGCGGTCTTGAGGACGTTAAGCGGCGAATCGTCCGAATCATTGGGGACCCCGCGACGCGTTACCGAGAGGACCCAGTAAGAATGCTCCGGGTCGTTCGTTTTGCCGCAAAGCTTGGATTCTCGATCGACTCTGACTCTCTCAGCGCGATCTCAGCGTGTCAGCACCTGCTTAATGACATACCCGCTGCTCGCCTGTTTGATGAGACTCTTAAATTGTTTATGGCCGGCTACGCAGCACCGACGTTTGAACACCTTGTCTCCCATAATTTACTCAGCCCACTTTTCCCTGACGCAGTGAACTCGCTGACTGATGAGTCCGCGCAACCACTGATAGTAAAAGCCATGAGTAATACAGACGCACGGATTGCACGCGGTAAGCCAGTGACACCTGCCTTTCTACTTGGGGCCTTGCTGTGGCCCGCAGTTCACTGCCGAAGCGACGAAATCGCTCGCTCAGGGAATCATGAAGGCGCTCCCGTTCAAGCTGCTGGTCAACAAATATTGATGAATACTGTGCAGCACGTCGCTATACCCAAGCGCTTTTCTATTCCTATGAAGGAGATTTGGGACTTGCAGCCGCGCCTTGAAAAATGCGCGTCAAAACGGGTTACATCGATCATCTCACTGAGGCGGTTTCGCGCCGCCTTTGACCTTTTATTACTCCGTGCGGAGCAAGAGTCAACGCTTAAGCAAGCCGTCACGTTTTGGGAAGAGCAACAGCAATTATTCCCAGACCTCGTCGGCAGTCAGCCCGCAACCGAAATCCCGACGCGGAGGCGCCGCACAAGGCGGCGAAAAAATGCGCCATGACACTTGCGGTCATTGGACTAGGGTCCAATATTGACGATCCGCCACAACGACTGCAGGAAGCCAGCCATCGTCTCTGCGCGCTGACCGGCCTTTCCAGTCATCGCGTCTCACGCGTGTATTCGTCGCCACCCATGGGGCCACAAGATCAGCCACCTTTTTTTAACGCCGTGCTAACCGCAGACTGCGGTAATGAGGCGGGTGAGTTGCTCTTAAGTCTAAAGGCGATTGAGCAATCCATGGGCCGGGTTCAGCGGCGACGTTGGGGCGAGCGATGCATTGATCTCGATATCATCCAATTTGGTGAACTCGAGCTCGACACCACAAACCTCGTTATCCCCCACCCCGGCCTCTGTGAGCGTCTGTTTGTCATTCAACCCATGATCGATCTACTCGGACCGAATCATAAGGTGCCCGGATTGAGGGATCTTGGTACCCTTCGACGAGCGCTCTCGGATCATTCGCTCACAACGTGCGAAGCGTTCCAGTTGCATCTTTAGGCTATGGCATTAATGGGTGGATAGTGACAGAAAAAACCGTTCCAGGCGTTGACCTTCGCAACCGAGCGCCTCAGCCCTACATTGCGATCGAGGGGCCAATTGGTGTTGGAAAGACCACGCTCGCAAAAAGGTTAGCTGATTTATTCAACTACCAGCTGCTATTAGAAGACGCCCATGAAAACCCGTTCCTCAGCAAGTTCTACGAGAATCAAAGACAAAATGCGCTAGCGACACAGCTCTTCTTTTTGTTTCAGCGCGTCCAGAAAATGGATGACTTGAAACAGCAAGACATGTTCAAGCCACTGCGTATTGCCGATTTTTTGATTGATAAGGATCCATTATTTGCTCGCGTTAACCTAGACAATGACGAGTACGAGCTTTACAGCAAGGTATACGATCAAATGACGGTCGATGCACCGACACCAGACTTAGTCATCTACTTGCAAGCATCGGTCGACCGACTACTTGAGCGGATTGACCGACGCGGCGTTGCAGCGGAGCGATCCATTAGCCGCCATTACCTCGAATCGTTAAATGAGGTATACAGCGAATTCTTTCTCTACTACGATGCGGCGCCACTGTTAATTGTCAATGCCAATCAAATTGATTTGATTAATAGGAATGAAGATTTCGTGCAGCTCGTGGACTATGCTCTGGACATAAAAGCAGGTCGACACTATTTCAACCCAACACTGATCGACTAACGTAGATAAAAGAAGCACCAAGGAGCTCATCACTCGATGCCTGACCGAATAACAACGAGCAAACTCGAAGCCATGAAGACCGCTGGTGAGAAGTTTGTAATGGTCACTGCCTACGATGCGACATTTGCGCGACTCGTTAGTGACGCAGGCGCTGAATGCATCTTAGTGGGTGATTCGTTAGGCATGGTTTTGCAAGGTCATGATACAACGGTGCCTGTGTCGCTCGACGCAATGGTGTATCACACCGAGTCTGTTGCGCGCGCGCGCCCAACGTCCATGATTGTCTCTGACCTGCCTTTTATGACCTATTCATCTCCAGACGTCGCTCTGACTGCCAGCATGGAGCTGATGCAAAAAGGCGCACAAATGGTGAAACTTGAGGGTGGAACCTGGCTGAGTGAGACGATTCACCAGCTCGTTCAGCGCGGCATCCCCGTTTGCGCACACCTGGGCTTGACTCCGCAGTCTGTGAACGTTTTTGGGGGTTATCGTGTGATGGGGCGCACACCCAAAGAAGCGAAGTCTATTTTAGCGGATGCTGTGGAAATTCAAGATGCAGGAGCAAGCATTTTGCTGCTGGAGTGCGTACCTGAAAAACTAGCCGCCGACATCTCCTCTAAGTTAGACATTCCCGTGATTGGTATTGGCGCAGGCGCCGGCACCGACGCACAAGTGCTGGTACTTCACGACCTCTTAGGTTTAACCGAAAAGCCAGCCCGATTTGTTGAGAACTTCATGACCGGCGCAGATTCGATTCAAGATGCTTTAGCGGCCTTCGTAAAAGCCGTTAAGGACGGTAGCTACCCGCAAGAGCAACACACCTACCAGTAATATGGAGATCTTCCGAACGGTAGATGACATGCGAAGTTGGCGCGCTCGTTTGAGTCAGGACATCCGAGTAGGGTTTGCACCCACAATGGGAAACCTTCATGCAGGACACGTCTCACTAATCCACACGGCCAAGGCACACGCCGACCTCGCCGTCGCCTCTATCTTTGTGAATCCAATGCAATTTGGTCCGGGTGAAGACCTAGAAAGTTACCCAAGGACTCTTGAGGTGGACCTGGCGAAGTTACAAGCGGCCGGAGCCGATGCCGTGTTTATTCCACAAGCAGAGGACATCTATCCCGAAGGGATTGATCGGCACACATCAGTCGACGTGCCTGACCTTACAGACGTGCTCTGTGGCGCTCACCGGCCCGATCATTTTCGCGGTGTTACCACCGTGGTCACTAAACTACTTGGCGTCGTGAGACCACACATTGCGTTCTTTGGGGCCAAAGACCTGCAACAAGTCCTGGTCATTAAAAAAATGGTTCGCGACCTACTCATCAACGTAGAAATTGTGACTGTGCCTACCCTGCGCGATCCCGATGGTCTCGCAATGAGCTCTCGAAATGGCTACCTCACGCCAGAAGAGCGAGCTCTGGCGCCCAACTTCGCAGCGGCGTTAACCGCTTGCGCCCTCACGCTTCAAAACACGTCCTCCGATGTCTCAGAAACAATCGACATCGCAAAAAAGGCGCTCGAGGACAACGGCTTTATAGTTGACTACCTAGAAGCCCGCCGCACCAGCGACTTATCCCTGAGTCCGGCGCCCAACGATGAAATTGCGATCTTTGGCGCCGTCTATTTGGGAACGACGCGGCTTATTGATAACCGCGTCATACCGATCTAATGGGCGGGTCCTAGTCTCCCAAGCGCAAGACTCAACTAGGGTGCTACATCACAGGGTTCGTGTAGAAAGTCCAGCAGTTCATCGACCGATGAGGGGGGTGGCGATGTCAGCCAACTCACCGTAAAAGCGACGGTAAAGTTCACTAGCGCACCCACAACACCAAAGGCATTGGGTTCGATACCAAAAAACCAATTCGGCGACATCGTACCAAGGAACCCTGTGTCGGGAATAAACATGATGCCCTTGTGCTGAAAGACGTAAAGCAAGGTCACTGAGATACCCGCAAGCATGCCAGCGACCGCGCCCTCCCGATTGACCCGACGCGCGAAGATTCCCATTAACAGCGCTGGGAAAAGCGATGAAGCCGCCAGCCCAAACGCAAGTGCTACCGTCCCAGCCGCAAATCCGGGCGGATTTAGGCCTAAATAACCTGCACCTAAAACCGCAACCGCCATTGCAATCCGCGAGGCTCTTAGCTCTGCCTTATCTGAAATTGACGGCATATACGTGCTTTTAAGCAGGTCATGCGAAATCGCACTAGAAATAGCCAATAACAGTCCCGCCGCTGTCGAAAGTGCCGCCGCCAATCCTCCGGCGGCGACTAAGGCTATAACCCAATTAGGCAGGTTGGCGATCTCCGGATTAGCCAAAACCAGTATGTCGTTATCCAGTTTCGTAAGCTCATTAGTTTTTGGATCCGATGTGTATTCAATTCGACCATCACCGTTTAAGTCCTCGACCTTGAGCAAACCCGTTTGTTCCCAGTTTTCAAACCAGCCAGGCTTGTCCTCAATGAAAAGCGCTTGTCCATCGGATTGCTGCATTGTGTCGACGATATTGAGTCGTGCCATCGCAGCAAGGGCAGGTGCTGTCGTGTAGAGCACCGCAATAAATACAAGCGCCCACCCGGCGGAGCGACGCGCCGCGGCAACGCTTGGCACCGTAAAGAAGCGAATAATGACGTGGGGCAAACCGGCTGTACCAATCATTAGGGACGCCGTAAATGCCACCATATTCAAGGTGCTACCGCGCAGCGTTGTCGTGTATTCCTGAAACCCCAGATCAAGCAATATCAGGTCGAGTTTGTCGAGCAGGTAAACATCGGTCCCGGTTAAGGTTGAACCCAGACCCAGTTGGGGTAATGGGTTCCCCGTTAGTTGCAGACTGATAAAGATGGCTGGAATGGTATAGGCGGTAATGAGTACGCAATACTGTGCGATCTGTGTGTACGTGATGCCTTTCATCCCACCCAGTACGGCGTAGAAAAAGACAATAAACATACCGATGCCTAAGCCCGTTTCATAATCCGTTTCCAAAAAGCGCGAAAAGGCGACGCCCACTCCTTTCATCTGACCGATCACGTAGGTTACTGAACAAAGCACCAAGCAAATGACGGCAACCACACGAGCCGTGTCCGAGTAATAGCGCTCCCCTATAAAGTCGGGAACCGTGTACTTGCCATACTTTCGCAAGTAGGGCGCGATGAGTAAGGCCAGTAGTACGTACCCCCCCGTCCACCCCATAAGAAATACCGACCCGCCGTAGCCGTTGTAGGACAGCGCGATCAAACCGGCCATAGAGATAAACGAGGCGGCCGACATCCAATCCGCGGCGGTCGCCATACCATTCGCTATCGGGTGTACACCGCCGTCAGCAACGTAGAAATCCTTGGTGGAGGACGCGCGCGTCGCGATAGCAATGCCGATGTAAACGGCAAAGGTCGAACCCACAACGAGATACGTCAGGAGCGTTAAACTCATCGCTCTGTCTCCTCTTGGTACTCGCGCTCAAAACGAGTCATGGCTGCAGCAAAGTAGAAGATCAGCGCGATAAACACAAAAATAGACCCCTGCTGCGCGAACCAAAATCCAAGCTTGTAACCACCCAACCTAATTTCATTAAGCGGCTCCACCAAAAGAATGCCAAATCCAAAGCTCACAACAAACCAGATGACGAGAAGCCGAAACATCAGCGACCTCACCCGTGCAGAAAATTGAGCCCTTCTTATTTTATTATTTTGCTGGTCAGCCATTGACTGGATATCTCCCTTTATAGCGACGCTTGTTATTCCACTGCCGCACGACATACGGCATTATTAAGACAGCACTGCGCCGTTACGTCACCCGCGCGCAGTGATCAAAACACAAGGATCCAGTGCATGTCTAACGAAGCGATTTACCCCGTACCGTCAAACTTTGCGGACGCGCACATTAGTCCAGATGACTATCAGCAAATGTACCGGCAGTCTCTGGATGATCCTGAATCATTTTGGGCTGGGCAAGCTCACGAATTTTTATCGTGGGACGCCCCATGGCACACCACTTGCGAGAGTGACCTGTCAAAAGGGCAGGCGCGGTGGTTTGATGGCGGGCAGCTGAATGCGTCAGTGAACTGCATTGATCGGCACTTACCGGCGCGCGCGGAGCAGACCGCCATTTTGTGGGAAGGAGACGACCCCAGTGACAGCCAGCACATCACCTACCAAGCACTGAAAGATGAAGTATGCCGCCTAGCAAACGTTATGCACGATCGGGGTGTGACCGCAGGAGATCGCGTCTGCATCTATATGCCCATGGTCCCCGAAGCCGCTTATGCGATGCTCGCATGCACGCGGATTGGTGCGATACATTCGGTCGTCTTTGGCGGCTTTTCGCCAGAGGCGCTCAAAGATCGGATTAACGACTCCGGTTGCCGAATGGTCATTACGGCTGATGAGGGCGTGCGTGGCGGAAAGACTGTGCCACTAAAGGCCAATGTTGATCAGGCACTCACAGCCTGCCCCACCGTAGACACCGTGATTGTCTTGCAGCGTACGAATTCAGATATTCACTGGGAGCCCGAACGGGATATTGCGTACAGCGCGGCGACCCGAGCTGCAAGTACCGACTTCGCGCCCGTCTCAATGAGCAGTGAAGCGCCACTCTTCATTCTCTATACATCGGGATCTACTGGGAAACCCAAAGGTGTGTTGCACACAACCGGCGGTTACTTACTGCAGGCGGCCAGTACATTTAAGCACGTCTTTGATTACCGAGAGGGCGAAGTATTTTGGTGCACTGCCGATGTCGGATGGGTGACGGGGCATTCCTATATTGTCTACGGACCACTGTGTAACGGCGCAACAACCCTCATGTTTGAGGGAATCCCCACCTACCCTGATGGCGGGCGCTGCTGGGAAATTGTCGACAAACACAAGGTCAACACATTCTTCACCGCGCCAACGGCCATTCGCGCCCTACACGCACTCGGCGACGAGCTGGTCACCCAGCATTCGAGAAAGAGCTTGCGCATTATCGGGTCAGTTGGTGAGCCTATCAACCCTGAGGCCTGGGAGTGGTATCACCGCGTCGTTGGCGACGGTCGCTGTCCCATTGTCGACAGTTGGTGGCAGACGGAGACAGGGGCAATGATGATCACACCGATGCCGTCTGCACACGCCATGAAACCTGGGTATGCGAGCTTCCCCTACTTTGGTGTTGAGCCTGCCTTGCTCGATGAGCAAGGTCAGGAAATTCACGGCGAGGGTGCGGGCTATCTGGTCATTAAACGCTCGTGGCCTGGTCAAATCCGAACGGTTTACGGCGATCACCAGCGGTTAATCGACACCTACTTTTCAACATATCCCGGCTACTACTTCACCGGCGACGGGGCACTGCGCGATGCTGATGGCTACTTACGAATTACCGGTCGTGTCGATGATGTCCTGAATATATCGGGGCATCGAATGGGCACCGCCGAAATCGAGAGCGCGCTTGTCCAGCACAAAGACATCTCGGAGGCTGCTGTCGTAGGCTACCCTCATCCGATTAAAGGCCAAGGCATCTACTGCTACGTGACGCCGGTTCAGGGCGTGGAAGACTCGCCCGAACTACGTGCCCAACTGGTCCAGTTGTGCGTGAGAGAAATTGGTCCGATTGCAAAGCCCGATATTATTCAATGGGCTCCCGGCCTGCCTAAGACACGATCAGGAAAAATTATGCGCCGGATTCTCCGCAAGGTTGCCGAAAACGAACTCGATAATCTTGGAGATACCTCAACACTTGCGGACCCCTCGGTCGTTGAACAACTGATCGATGCTCGCGAGGGAAGTTAAGCAATTTTTTGAGAAAAAAAAGGCCCGCAAGCGGGCCTTTTTAAATCAAATACAACGATTACTTAGTCTCGTCGTCCTCTGACTCTGTTCCATCGTCTGCGTCTGACACTTCGTCGTCTGATTCGACCTCAGCTTCGGCAGATGCATCAGCCTCTTCTGTCTGATCTGCCTCGACCACAACTGCATCGGACTCAACAGCCGCTTCCTCTGCGGGCGACTCATCTGCGGGCGACTCATCTGCGGCTTCAGCAGCAGGTGCCTGCTCCGCTTCATCTTCCAGCAACTCTTTAATCGACAGCTTGATGCGACCACGTTGATCAACGTCAAGGCACTTAACCGTCACATCCTGACCTTCTGTTAAGTAGTCGCTGACATTTTCAACGCGCTCATTCGCAATTTGCGAGATGTGCAGGAGGCCGTCTTTGCCTGGCAAGATCGTGATAAACGCACCAAAATCGACGATCCGGGCAACCTTACCCGTATAGATCGCACCCACTTCAGCTTCCGCTGTAATAGCCATGATCATCTCAACAGCTGCATCACGCGAACCTTGATTTTGACCAAACACTTTGACGGTGCCGTCATCATTAATGTCAACGGTTGCACCTGAGTCTTCGGTAATCTGTCGGATAGTTGCACCGCCCTTACCAATAATGTCGCGGATCTTGTCCTGATCAATCTTTAAACTCACCATACTTGGCGCGTTTTCAGACGTAATCTCGCGAGCCGAATCAAGTACAGAGTTCATCTGTCCGAGAATGTGCAGTCGTGCGTGAAGCGCTTGCTCGAGTGCCACCTCCATGATCTGCTCGTTGATGCCTTCGATCTTAATGTCCATCTGCAACGCGGTAACACCCGCAGCAGTTCCAGCGACTTTAAAATCCATGTCGCCAAGGTGATCTTCGTCACCAAGAATGTCGGTCAGAACAGCGAATTGATTCCCTTCCTTGACCAAACCCATCGCAATACCTGCGACCGGTGCCTTCAGTGGAACGCCAGCCGCCATCATGGCCAAGGAGCCCACGCAGACAGACGCCATTGAACTCGAGCCATTTGATTCAGTGATCTCAGAGACGACACGAATCGTGTAGGGAAACTCGTCGTCAGTTGGAAGCACAGCAGCCAAACTACGTCGCGCCAAGCGACCGTGACCAATCTCGCGACGTCCGGTGAACCCCATACGACCTGCCTCGCCCACTGAGTAGGGAGGGAAGTTGTAGTGGAGCATAAACGGATCACGCCGCTCACCTTCGAGTGCGTCAATAATCTGCGCATCACGAGTGGATCCCAATGTAACGGCACCAATTGCTTGTGTTTCACCGCGGGTGAACAGCGACGAGCCGTGTACGTTGTCGAGCACATCGACTTCGCACGCAATCTGGCGCACTGTGCGACCGTCACGTCCATCGATGCGTGGCTCACCGGCCAGAATACGCTGGCGAACAATGCGTTTCTCAAGGGCTTTAAACTCGTCCTTGATATCGTCGGCAGACGCACCATCCTCAGTCGCTAATTGCGCCATAACCGCGTCACGAACATGCCCAACACGCTCATAGCGCGCCGCCTTCTCCGTTATGCGGTACGCTTCGCCTAAATCGGCGCCTGCGGCCTCCTCAACTTGAGCACGCAACGTCTCGTTGACTTCGGCTGCAGACCAATCCCATCGGGGCTTTCCTGCTTCTTCTACTAGCTCATCAATCGCCTTGATAACCGTCTGCATCTCTTGGTGAGCAAACAAAACAGCACCGAGCATTTGATCTTCAGACAACTCTTTGGCTTCCGACTCAACCATCAAAACAGCGTCGCGAGTACCGGCAACAACCATGTCCAGCTGACTGTTTTTAAGTGCGGCATAGCCGGGATTCAACACATAGCCTTCCGCTTCTGAGAAGCCAACACGCGCACCACCAATTGGGCCGTTGAAGGGGCAACCAGAAATGGCGAGGGCCGCAGATGTACCAATCATTGCTGGGATATCGGGATCGGTATCGAAGTCGGCAGACATTACTGTGCAAACGACTTGCACTTCGTTCATAAAGCCGTCAGCAAAAAGTGGGCGGATTGGGCGATCAATCAACCGCGACGTCAGTGTTTCTTTTTCGCTAGGCCGGGCTTCACGCTTAAAAAAGCCACCGGGGATCTTACCCACAGAATACGCCTTTTCAATGTAATGTACTGACAGTGGGAAAAACGCCTGTCCGGGCTTTTCCTTTGGATCAGCTACCACTGTACAAAGCACCGAGGTAGTGCCCATGGTCACCATTACGGCACCAGAGGCCTGGCGCGCTATGCGTCCAGTTTCCAGTGTGACCTCTTGGCCACCGAACTGGAATGTTTTAGTAACAACGTTCACTTCATTCTCTCCAAAATAAATCGGCCGGCATAATGCCGGCCCTAAGTAATCTTATCGGCGCAAACCAAGACGCTTAATAACGGTCGAGTAACGACTCGCGTCCTTGCGCTTCAAGTAATCCAACAGCTTACGGCGCTGGTTGACCATACGAATAAGACCACGTCGTGAGTGGTGATCTTGCGCATGCTCTTTGAAGTGCTGCTGTAGCTGCTCTATGTTGGCGGTCAACAATGCAACTTGTACTTCGGGCGATCCTGTATCGCCTTCGGATTGCTTATAGTCGTCCACAATTTGAGCTTTTCGTACTGCATCAAGTGCCATGATATTTCTCCAACCTGCGTTTTCTAAGCCCACCCGTGCAGGTTTACAGGAGGGTTGGTTAATGACTGTCAACAAACAGCCGCTTTGGAGCGACTCGGCCGTCGTCGAGTATTACCCCGACGCCCAAAAAAGGGCCGTCCGCTTCAGCGATGCGAACAATACCACTTAGTGGCGCATTTCGCACTAGCACAGCCTGCCCTTGTTTTAGGTAGAAAGCCGCAGAATGGCTCACTTCAACTCGCGCTAAATGATCGACAGCCAATTCGGGATCGATCAAAAATCGATCGAGGGAGCTCTCGCCCTCTGTCTCCGCGACGGCGATCAGGGTCTCCAGTGTCACAGCTTGTCCCAAGTCAAAGGGACCGGTCGCCGTCCGTCTTAACGCACTCATATGACCAGGAAGGTCGAGCGATGTTGCCAAATCTTCTGAGAGTGTGCGAATGTACGTGCCTTTGCTACAGACGACATCGATGTCAGCCGTGGCTGCTTCTCCAGGTGAAAAGCGGTTCAACTCCGCGCTGCGAATAGTGACCGGACGAGACTTTCGCTCGACCTCCTTCCCCTGTCTTGCCAACTTGTAAAGCGGCTGTCCATCGACTTTCAGCGCCGAGTACATCGGAGGTGTCTGCTGAATGTCACCGACAAACCTTGAAAGCGCAATCGATACATTTTCTTGAAGCAAATGCGCCGCATTTTTTTGCGCTAAAACCTCACCCTCACTGTCCCCAGTCGCCGTCGACACGCCAAACGTAACTTGGGCTTCATACGCCTTGTCAGAATCGAGTAGAAATTGCGACAGCTTTGTCGCCTCACCGAGACAAATAGGCAAGACGCCACTGGCAAGCGGATCTAGGTTACCCGTGTGGCCGCCTTTCGCAGCACCAAACAAGTGGCGTACGCGTTGCAGTGCTTGATTTGATGAAGGACCGACAGGTTTATCCAGAACCAGTATGCCGGTTACAGGCCGCCCCTTTCTCCGGCGAGCCATATCAGTCCTCTTCAGCTGCCGACGTGTCTTCGTGCTTTTCGTCCGATGCTAGAGCCTGTCCTAACAATGCTTCCATATGCCGACCGCGCCCAACACTTTCATCAAACTTGAACGAGAGTTTCGGCACCGTTCGCAAGCTCGAGTCGCGAGCAATCTCACTGCGTAGATAGCCGGCTGCTTTATCTAAAACAGCCGTCACTTCTTGTGCCGACTTTGCATCCTCCAACCCGATTTTCGTGAAGAAAACCTTCGCGTACCGGAGGTCGCGGCTCACATCGACCGCCGTTACATTCACAAACTCCGCTCTCGGATCGCGGAGACTGTGCAATAGCAGCTTGGCCAGCTCCTGTTGTAAGAAGTCAGCAACGCGTTCGGTCCGACTGTATTCTTGAGGCAAAACAATAAACCTATAATGAGCGCGCGACTTCGTTAACTTCGAAGACCTCGATGAGATCTCCCACTTTTACGTCGGTATAGTTTTTCACACCAATGCCGCACTCTGTGCCGTTACGCACTTCGCTCGCGTCATCTTTAAAGCGCCGAAGCGACTCAAGCTCACCCTCGTAAATCACAATACTGTCGCGCAGCACGCGAATCGGCTTCGACCGGGACACAGTCCCCTCGGTCACCATACAGCCCGCGATAAGCCCAAACTTTGGCGACCGGAACACATCACGAACTTCAGCAATACCGACAATCTCTTCTCGAAGTTCTGGCGATAACATACCAGTGAGCGCCGCTTTAACATCGTCGATTAAGTCGTAGATCACGTTGTAGTAACGCACCTCCACGCCTTCGTTCTCTGCCATTCCTCGGGCCTTTGCATCAGCACGCGTATTGAAACCAAAAATAACGGCATTACTGGTCATTGCCAGCGACACATCAGTTTCGGTAATACCGCCTACACCACCGGCAACAACGTTGACCTTTACCTCGTCATTACCCAAATCTGAGAGCGACGATTGCAATGCCTCCAGTGATCCACGGACATCCGTTTTCACGACGACATTGAGTGTTTGGACCTCACCGGCCGTCATTGTCTCGAACATGCTATCGAGTTTCGCCGCTTGCTGACGTGCAAGCTTACTCGATCGCTGTTTTTCCTGACGGCTTCCCGCAATTTCTCTTGCTCGCTTCTCGCTTTCAACAGCAACAAACGGATCGCCGGCATCGGGCGTACCGTCGAGCCCCAGTATCTCAACAGGAATAC
Organism: Halieaceae bacterium; assembly: GCA_018666295.1. Classification (GTDB taxonomy): domain Bacteria; phylum Pseudomonadota; class Gammaproteobacteria; order Pseudomonadales; family Halieaceae; genus Luminiphilus. The sequence continues at coordinate 6,360 of JABIZW010000078.1, read as the reverse complement.
TTGGACCTGCGACAGCAATGGGTTGACCATTCTCGTCAAGCATTGCTCTCACCCGCCCATACTGCAGACCCGCAAGAACGATATCGCCTTGTTTCAATGTGCCGCGCTGCACTAACAATGAGGCGACAGGACCACGGCCTCTATCGAGTCGTGATTCGATCACAAGCCCACTGGCAGGCACATCCTCTGGCGCCTTAAGCTCCAACAGCTCAGACTGCAGGAGTAAGGATTCAAGCAATCGGTCGATACCTTCACCGCTGTGCGCCGAAACGGGTACAAACTGAGTGTCTCCACCCCAGTCTTCAGGGATAACATCTTTCGCCGCAAGTTCATTCTTCACGCGGTCTGGATCTGCACCCTCTTTATCCATTTTGTTAATGGCAACCACTAGGGGCACACCGGCAGCACGCGCGTGCTGCACCGCCTCTTCAGTCTGCGGCATTACGCCGTCATCAGCGGCCACAACTAAAATCACAATGTCCGTTGATTTTGCGCCGCGAGCTCGCATGGCTGTAAACGCGGCGTGTCCGGGCGTATCGAGAAAGGTGATCATCCCCTGGTCTGTTTTTACGTGATAAGCACCAATGTGCTGCGTGATACCACCCGCTTCGCCAACGGCCACACGAGAGTTTCGAATGTAGTCGAGCAAGGAGGTTTTTCCATGATCAACGTGGCCCATCACAGTGACAACGGGAGCGCGAAGCTCTGGCGTGCCGCCGAAGCTCGCCATTGACTCCTCGAGTCGCTCCTCAAGCACATCGTCGCTTCTCAGTTCGGGTCTATGTCCGAGTTCTTCAACAACGAGACTCGCCGTATCCTGATCTATCATCTGATTAATCGTGGCCATGACGCCAAGCTTCATCAGCTCTTTAATAACAACGCCCGCTTTGACCGCCATTTGCTGCGCAAGGTCGCCAACACTGATACTTTCGGGCAACGCGACGTCGTAAACGATTCTCTCAGTGGGCTGTTCGAATCCGTGCTGATTAGGCTCATCGCCCGAGCGCCGACGCTTTCCACCGCGTGCTCGCCCAACGCCCGACTCAGCGGCTTCAATAGCACTGAGCGACAGGTTATGTCCGCGCTGCTTACCGCGCCCCGCCGACATATTAGAGCGATCTAGACGTCCCCTGCCTGGCTTATTCCGGCGCGAATCATTGGTGTCTCTTGCACTGTCTTTTGTCGGTGCATCATGCAATCGCTTTGGTCGTTTATCTACTTGAGTCGCAGCGACCTTTTCAGCAACTGCTGTTTTCTGAGCAGTCTCTTGATCCACTTTTTTGCGGGCCTCATCGGCCTGCCGCGCAGCCACGACCTCATCGAGCTTTTGCTGGCGGGCTTCGTCCTCTGCTTTGCGACGTGCAGTAGCGCGTTGTCGTAACACCTCAGGATCGACATTACGCAAATCCTCTTCAACCGCAGGCGGTTCAACAGGCGCGTCTAAAGGCTCCTGAGCCGCAACCGGCTCCTCGATAACAGGCGCAACTTCGGGCTCAGCAACCACCTCTTCAATTACGACCTCCGGTAACGCAACCTCCACGGGGTCCAATTGCGCTTCAGCGGCAACATCGGGCGCTTCGACCAACGAGGCTTCCTCGGAGTCTGGGCGCTTCATGTAGGTACGCTTTTTTCGCACTTCCACGTTGACCGTGCGTTTGCCAGAGCCACCACCCGTCTTTAATGTACTGACAGACTTGCGCTTTAGCGTGATCTTGCGAGGCGCCGCCTCTTCATCGCTGCCATGACTGCGTTTCAGATGACCTAGCAGTGTGCGTTTGTCATCGTCGGAGACAACCTCACTCGCCGCTTTGTGAGGCAACCCTGCATCTTTCATCTGTGACAGAAGCTTTTCCGCGTCTGTTCCCACGGTTTTCGCTAACTGCTCTACGGTTACTTCAGCCATTTTTTCTCTCTCTAATCTTGCCGTTGGTCATCTGTGTAGTAGAAAAGAACAATCACTAAGCAGATTCGCCCTCTTCCGCGAACCAAGGCTCGCGAGCGGTCATAATGAGCTCAGCAGCCCATTCTTCGGTCATTCCTTCGATCTCCATGAGCTCATCGACACTCTGCTCTGCGAGATCTTCCATGGTAATCACACCCGCATTTGCAAGCACATATGCAAGCTGCTTTTCCATGCCACGCATCTCGAGCAGATCTTGAGCGGGCTCATTCGAACCAATCTCTTCCTCAGACGCAATGGCCATTGTTAACAACGCGTCTTTCGCCCTCGCCCTCAGCTCCTCGGCAATGTCTTCGTCGAAGCCGTCGATACCCGCCATTTCCTCAAGCGGTACGTAAGCGACCTCTTCAACAGTGGTAAAGCCTTCTTCGACCAACACGCCGGCCACGTCTTCATCGACATCCAGCGCGTTCATGAAAGTCTCCATGACCTCGCCCGCCTCTGCCTCTTGCTTTTCGATCGCCTCATCCGTGCTCATGACGTTGATCGTCCAGCCGGTGAGGTCAGACGCAAGACGAACATTTTGACCGCCGCGACCAATGGCCTGCGCAAGATTATCCTCGGCAACCGCCACTTCCATGGTGTTACTGTCTTCGTCCACCACAATAGACTCAACTTCGGCAGGCGACATCGCGTTGATGACCAACTGCGCAGGATTGTCGTCCCACAGAATGATGTCAACGCGCTCAGTATCCAATTCGTTAGAGACTGCTTGCACGCGCGAGCCACGCATACCCACGCACGCACCCACAGGGTCTATCCGCTGGTCGCCCGTTTTCACGGCGATCTTCGCTCGCGATCCAGGATCACGCGCCGCTGAGCGGATTTGAATAACGCCCTCCGAAATCTCGGGGACCTCAATCTTAAAGAGCTCAATTAACATCTCTTTGCAGGCTCGCGATAACACTAATTGAGGCCCGCGGGACTCCTCATTAATCTCCAACAAAACAGCGCGCACGCGGTCGTTCATGCGGAACGTCTCTCGTCCCACCAACTCTGATCGGGGCAAAAGCCCTTCCGCGTTATTGCCCAGGTCGAGAATAATGTTGTCTCTGGTTACTTTTTTGACGGTTCCCGCTAGAAGCTCGCCCACGCGGTCTTTGTATTGATCGACCACTTGAGCGCGTTCAGCTTCACGAACAGCCTGCACGATAACTTGTTTCGCAGTTTGCGCCGCAATACGTCCAAAACCGACGTTTTCCACAACTTCCTCGTAAACGTCGCCGGGCACCAAGTCGTTGTTAACCTCGATCGCCTCTTCGGTCGTAAACTGCGTGCCCAGCAGTGCGAGCTCAGTATCGGGCACAACCAACCACTTACGTCTGGTCACGTAGTCGCCTGATTCACGATCAATCGTGACCTCAATATCCGACTCTTCGTCGTACCGCTTTTTTGTGGCGGTCGCGAGCGCCAGCTCAATGGCTTCAAAGATAATGTCTTCCGATACGCCCTTCTCATTAGAAACCGCTTCGGCAACCATCAAAATTTCTTTGCTCATTCGTTATATCTCACTCTGATCATGGAGGACTAAATCGCCCTCCTTTAAACTTTCATCTATCGTGCGGACTGCAGCGGGTCGACTTCGCTCAATCCACTCTGCCGTGGGCTCTACTCGAACCCTGTCAATACTACCCAGAGGCAGCAAATACTCGTGTTTATCAACGCGGACGACGATGTCATCACCATCGAAACCTAAAAACCACCCTCGGAATTTGCGGCGCCCATCAAACGGAAACCGCAGCTTGACCTGCATGGGCTGCTCTTCATAAATACTGAACTGCTCCTTTTTGAACAGCAAACGGTCTATCCCTGGCGACGAAACCTCTAACGTGTATTCACCCACAAAAGGGTCTTCTACATCTAAAATCGCACTCATGTGGCGACTCACCGTGGCACAATCATCGACGGTGACACCCTGTTGCCTGTCAATGTAAACACGCAACGTGGGTCGCCGATTTGGGCTCAAGAGTTCCAAACCCCAAAGCGCGAACCCCAACATTTCAACCGTCGGTTCCAGCATGGTGAGCAATTGGCTCTCTTTACCACCCATTGTGTTCATCGCCGTCCTCGGCAAATTCCAGATACAAAAAAGCCCCAGACAAGGGGCCTCAAAGTGCAGCGCATACCGTCGCGCAAAGTTGGTAGCGGGGGCCGGATTTGAACCGACGACCTTCGGGTTATGAGCCCGACGAGCTACCAGGCTGCTCCACCCCGCATCAAAGTCGTTGCGATGCCCCTTGTATCGACGCCTGTATCGTCGAAGGCAATCACACGGAACCAAGGTCCCGTAACTGAGGAGCGGAGTCTAGGGAGTCGGTGCTAGTCCGTCAAGGGGAAGAAATACAAAAAAGCGCGCACTTGTTGGGTTTGGTGGATTTTAATGCCTGTCGTTGGAAAACAATGCAGATCACCAGTCCTTTTGCGCCGGCACCCCGTCAACACTTGCTGTCGATCGTACCGCATTCAAAATTGCAGATTGCATTGCAGCGGCTGCAGCCACGCCCAGTTTATTGATCAACTGAGGTGTCACCTCTTGCGACTGCTTCGGTGCGTTTGTCACTGAAACAGCGAAAATCGTGTCGCCGTCAAACAGCGTATGCACCGGCCGTACTGCTCGAGCCAAACCGTCATGCGCCATTTCCGCCACTTTTTTCAGCTGTGCTTTTGACAACTGAACGTTTGTTGCGATAACACCGAGAGTGGTATTCGTGCCAATCAGCGCGCCACTCTCCAGCTTACCGAGCGCCAGATCCACGGCCGATTCATAGCTCCCAGGCGCAGTCGCCCGAACTCCCGCAATCGTTTGTCCCGTAACACTGTCAAACACTTCACCCACCGCGTTGACCGCCACCAGCGCGCCCAAAAGAACCCCATCATCAAGCTCGAGAAGTGCGTTCCCAAGGCCACCTTTAGTGGCGCGCTCAGGCCCTAATAATTTACCCACCGTCGCGCCGGTTCCCGCCCCTAAGTTTCCAGACCCAACCGGCGCACTCGTGGCATCTAATGTAGCTTTAGCCCCCCATTGCGCAGTCGGTCGAACGCCCGCACTACCAAGTTGCAAATCGAATAAAACGGCAGCCGGCACAATGGGCACCACAACCCCCTCAAGTACTGGCAACCCTAAACCCTGAGCTTCGAGCGCAGCCATAACACCGCTCGCCGCATCAAGCCCGTAAGCACTGCCGCCACTAAGCACAATGGCATTGGCCCGCTCGACCAAATTTCCTGGCTCCAGAAGATCAGTCTCTCGGGTACCTGGCGCCGCACCTTGAACTGACACAGCAGCGGTCGCCCCGTCCCCGGCAAAGCGCACAACAGTGACGCCCGTCAAATTTTCATGATCGGTAACGTGCCCTACCGTAATACCAGGAATCGCCGTAATGCTTTGATTATTTAACGACATAACTCACCTTCATCAGCGTCGCATTTACCCTCACTTATTAACTGAAATGTGTGGCTTGTCGGAAAGGCTAACACGAGAGGGTTAGAGCGCGCTTTATGCTGAAAAAAGACCCTTTATTTAACGCCCAAATCTATTTCGTTTACGGCAAACAAGACATACACTTTCGCAGCTTTAACAACAATAATAGGTCAGAGGACACAGTCATGGCAGAGCTTCCCAAACACGCAAAAGTAGTCGTTATCGGGCAGGGGGGCATCGTGGGCGCGTCTGTCGTCCACCACTTAATTGAAGAAGGTTGGGACGACATCGTAGGGCTTGAAAAGTCGGCGATCCCTACCGACATTGGCTCGACTTCGCACGCGTCAGACTTTTGCTACATGACGACGCACGACAAGCTCAATGTCTTCACCAGCACGTATAGCCGAGAATTTTACAAAAAGCGCGGTAACTACATTGAGATCGGTGGGATGGAGGTTGCGCGCAAAGACGATGACGAGCGCATGCTCGAACTCATCCGCAAGGTAGGATCAGGCAAGGCCTTCGGCACCAACGCACACATGATTTCAGCGGCCGAGGCCAAAGAGAAGTTTCCACTGCTTGAGGAAAGCGAAATTCAGGGCGCCCTTTGGGATCCCGATGCGGGACTTGTGACCCCACGCTCGCAAAAGGTCGCGGGCGATTTGGTCGACGAAGCGGTTGCCAGCGGTAAATTGAAAGCCTTTGCCTATACGCCTGCCACCAAAATATTAGTTGAGGATGGCGTTGCAGTGGGTGTCGAGACACCCAAGGGAACAATCATGGCGGACTACCTCGTTCTGTGCGCCGGCATCTGGGGATCGCTCGTATCCAACACAGCGGACGTTAAGCTACCGCTTTTGCCACTGGAGCATCCCCTTCTGTTTTTTGGACCTTGGGACCACCTTGAAGGAACAGGCAAAGACATTGTTTATCCTTTGATGCGTGACCAGGGTAATTCAGCCTACGTGCGCGACACGGG
>JABIZW010000030.1 GCA_018666295.1 Halieaceae bacterium | reverse complement strand
TTTAGTGGCTAATAACACGATCTAGCTGAACGGGCTTCGAAGCACAATGGTCTCCGAACGATCCGGGCCGGTGGAAATAATATCGATGGGCGCACCCACAAGCATCTCAAGACGCGCGATGTAATCACGAGCGGCCGTTGGTAATGCCGACACGTCCTGCGCGCCGACTGTCGATACATCCCAGCCGCTCAAGGTCTCATAGACTGGCGTCAGCTTCTCGTAATCGACAGCATCGATAGGGTTTGCGACGGCATTTCCCTGATTGTCCTGATAGGCAACGCAGACCTTGATTTCATCCAAACCATCGAGGACATCGAGTTTGGTTAAACACAAACCAGAAATCGAGTTAATGTTAACCGCGGTCCGCAAAGCTACAGCATCAAACCAGCCACAGCGTCGCGGCCGCCCTGTGGTGGCACCAAATTCGTGCCCGCGCTCAGCAAGACGCTCGCCAACCCCATCGAACAACTCAGTTGGAAAAGGCCCAGAGCCCACCCGCGTTGTGTAAGCCTTGGTAATACCGAGAACATAATCCAAATACAAAGGACCAAAACCCGACCCTGTGGCGGTTCCCCCTGCGGTGGTGTTGGAGCTCGTCACGAAAGGATAGGTGCCGTGATCAATATCAAGCAGTGAACCTTGAGCACCCTCAAACAGAATTCGCTCGTTTGATTTTCTATAATCATGGAGCATTGAGGTCACGTCTCCCATCATGGGAAGCAACTGTTCACCTTCAGTAATCGCTTGATCGAATACTTGTTCAAGCTCGAGTGGCTCCGCACCGTAGTAGTGCACCAACGCATGATTATGGTAGTCGAGCACCTCAGTGAGCGTCTCTTTAAAACGCACGGGATTTCTTAGATCGCCCAGTCGAAGTCCACGCCGTGCGACTTTATCTTCATAAGCAGGGCCTATGCCCCGACCTGTAGTTCCAATTTTATTCGTGCCCCGTCGTTGCTCTCGGGCCTTATCGAGTGCAACGTGATAAGCCAAAATTAACGGGCAAGCTGCGGAAATGACCAGGCGCTCCCTCACTGGAACACCCTTATCCTCTAACTCACCCATCTCTTTTAATAAAGCGGCGGGCGAGAGAACCACGCCATTGCCTATTAAGCATTGCACGCCATCTCTTAAAATACCCGATGGAATAACGTGCAAAACCGTCTTAACGCCATCAATAACCAACGTGTGTCCCGCGTTGTGTCCGCCCTGAAAACGAACCACCGCAGACGCTTGCTCTGTCAGCAAATCCACGATCTTGCCCTTGCCCTCATCGCCCCATTGAGTGCCTAGGACCACCACATTTTTACTCATTGATTCTCTCCTGGGTTTAGGGGCTGCATCACCCAGCCGTCGTCCCCCTTCACCAGCAATTCACTGCAGCGGGTATCGTGCACCCCGCCAAGCGCCGTTATCACGGACCGACCGGCCGCGCGCAAATTACGGACAACCTGTAAAAGCTCGGCGTCCCTCAAATCCGGAGCAGACACCGGTTTATCATTGGCAACTGCAGGCTTCGCAGTTGCCATCAATGCTTTTAGATCAAAGGCAAAACCCGTGGCCGGACGACTGCGCCCAAAAACTGCACCCACATTATCGTAGCGCCCACCCATTGCTACCGCAGTTCCAACGCCTTCTAAATAAGCCGCAAACACTAGGCCGGTGTGGTACTGAAATCCGCGCAATTCAGCAAGATCAACGTAAACCGAGACCGACGGATGAACGGACCGCACAAACGCTATGACTTGCTCAACCTCGTCTAAGGCGGCAAGCGCTTCCGGCACATTCACAAGACACGCCCGGGCTTGATCAAGCACCTCAGGACCACCATGAAGATTGACCAGCGCCCTCAACACTGACGCAGTCTCAACATCAATCGTTATTACCGCCTCATCTAAATCGGGTAATGACTTGCGTTGCAGTGCGTCGAAAATTGTATTTGCTGCGTCATCCTCAATGCCTGAGTGCCGAAGTACAGCCTGATAAACGCCTACATTACCGACATCTAGGGTGACAGGACCGTGCCGTTCTTCGGTATCAGCACGGGCCATCAATGCCAGCATCAGATCGATAACTTCAAGGTCTGCGCTGATATCCGCGCAGCCGTAAAGTTCAGCCCCCAGTTGTATAGGCGATCGCCCGGCAGACGTCGACTGCGGAGCACTGTGCAGCGTCGATCCGGTGTAACACAACCGCGTTATACC
>JABIZW010000061.1 GCA_018666295.1 Halieaceae bacterium | reverse complement strand
TAATCCCAGGCTCAATGCGCAGTTCGATAAGGCCATTGCTCGTTTGCAGGCGGTGGGTGCTGAGATCATTCACATTGAAACAGTGCCAGACACCCCGCCCGGATTCTACAGTGCGTCGAGAAAGGTTCTTGAAATCGAGTTTAAGGCGCTGCTCGATAAGTATCTTGTTGAATCGCCGGCCGATATTCCGATTCGGAGTCTTGCTGAGTTAGTGGCGTTCAACACGGAAAACGCCGAGATTGAGCACGCTATTTTTGGGCAAGATATTTTTGAGTCGGCACTGGTGCAGCCCGCATTGAGCAGTGTGGAGTACCAAGACGCATTGACGCTCATAAGAGAGACGACACGGGCGCGTGGTATTAACGCGCTGTTAGACGCGCACAATGTGCAGGTGCTCATGGCGCCGAGTGGTCCTGTGTCGCCGCGAGCCGACGTTGTCAATGGAGACGTCTGGCCCGCTTGGGCGGGTGCAGGCTCTATGGCCGCCATTAGTGGGTATCCGAACATCACAGTGCCCATGGGTACTATAGCGGGCGTACCTGTGGGCGCCTCCTTTATGGGCAGTGCAGGTGCCGACGCGCTTTTACTTTCCGTTGCATTAGCTTTTGAAAAAACCGGTGGGGGTTCACCCGTACCCACTTACAAACCAACAGTAAACGCAGGCGACATGAGCGTGCTCTGATGATCTTGGTGCTGCTGCTGGTGCTGCTGGTGCTTTAGTCTTTTCGAGTCCGACGGACAGCTCATCAAACGTCGCTCTGCGCTCGGTATGGGATGCGCAGCACGCTGTCCTGTCACGCTGTGGCAGGCTATAACACCCTACTAATCAGAGCGGTGAGGCAGACACCTTTTACCGAAGACTCATGCTTTCCAATCGTGACAAAGCAGGCAGCGAGGCATAGAAAAAGTGGTGATCGACCCGTGAGTTCCTAGACTGGTGACTGGAGAGCCGTGTGCGTGTTCTGTCTTCATGTACGTGTAGCGCTCCACCAACAAAGGATGGGAGCAATCAATGAAAGCGATTAAAAAGGTCTTATTGGGTTCAATTATTTCACTCGCTGTGCCTTTCGCGCTGGCAGATGATCACGCGACATTTACCGGAGGAATGGATCCTGCAGAGCCCATGTCGGTGCAGGCAAATCTCTGCACGTTAAATGACGGCGTTTCTTTAAGTGACTATGAAAAATTCTTCGATCGATATCGAAAATGGGCCAAACAAAATGACGCGGAGGTGGTCTCGGTCCGGCAGTTCCCTCTCGCAACCCACAACAATGCCATGAATCCTTATCCTGCCGATTTTGTCGACTTCTTAGTCACCGATTTTAAAAATGCGGGGACGTCTTGGGACAAGTGGCTGTCCGGTAAGTCGGGTCAGAAGCTGAATGCTCAGTGGCAAGAGATGGCGTCGTGCAATGTTAAATTTGCACCAATGTTTACGATGTGGACCGATGTTCAGGCAATGAATGCGGACAATGAGCGAGTGGTGACATGGAATTGGTGTACGCGAAAAGACGGTGTGTCTCACGATGATCTGAATGCCGCTCACACGCAGTTCGTTAATGACAATCCTGACGGGCTTGGCAACATCGCCTGGTTCATGATGTATCCAAACATTGGTGGGGGCGATGCCGCGGGTGAGTTCGCTCACGTGGTTGTTTATCCCGATATGGCAGGTTTGATGGAGCACCAAGAGTGGTACGCCAAGGGCGGATGGCGCGGACGGATGGATTACTACCAATTGGTAAGTTGCACGGGCGAGGCTCTGATGACGGAGCAGGTTCTGGGTCGTCCCGGCATGTAGGTGCCGCACAAGATCGTTTTTGGGCCACGTTTGCGTGGCCTTTTTTATGTTTCAAAAGCGACTAAAACGTGTGCTCTGTGCGAGAATCCATGACCGACCGCAGGCGCAACTAAAACAACGAGGAGAAACGTGATGAGCTATGAGTGTTTTGATCTTACCCTGGAAGATGGAATTGCCCATATTCGATTTAACCGTCCTGAGAAAGCGAACTCGATGATTCCGTCGTTCTGGACCGAACTGCCCGACGCGGTCAATGCGCTGTCCAGAGACGCCGCAGCTCGCGTGATTGTGTTGTCCGCAGAAGGTCGGCACTTCTCGTCAGGTATGGACATCTCCGTGTTCACAGAAGGGGGTTTAGACGGTCCCGCCAGCGGCAGTCGATTTGTTCGCGCTGAGGCGTTTCGGCATCACTGTATGGCGCTGCAAGACGCGTTTACCTGCCTTGAGGAAGCGCGCATGCCCGTACTCGTCGCTATTCAGGGGGCGTCGGTGGGTGGCGCTATGGACCTCATTACCGCCTGCGACTGCCGTTACGCTACTAAAGATGCGTTTTTCTCGGTTCACGAGACCGCGATTGGTATGACAGCAGACGTGGGTACCTACCCGCGTTTGGTGAAATTGATACCCGAGGGCTGGGCGCGCCAAATGTCCTACACCGCGGAGCGCGTTGGTGCGGAGAAAGCGAGAGAGATTGGCTTGGTTAACGAGGTTTATGACTCGGCTGAAGAGATGCTCGAAGCTGTCATGGTCATTGCACGACAAATAGCTGCGCACGCGCCATTGGCGGTTTCGGGTGCCAAACGGATGGTGAATTACGCACGAGACCACAGCACGGCCGACGGTCTTGATTACATTGCAACTTGGAACGCCTCCATGCTCGATGGCGAGGCGATAAGAAACACGTTCATCGCTCAGGCAAAGGGTGAGAAGCCCGAGTACGATGCGTTACTGCCTGTGAAGAAGGCGGCTGGCGAGTAACCGGTAGCTCATGCGCATCATCATGATCAACTCCACATTAAAGGCGTTGCTGACGTTTCTTGTGGCAGCACTTCCGCTTGTTGCCACGGCAAATCTTGACGACGCACTTGTCGAGCGGGCGCGAGTCATTCACGAGCAAAGTTTAACGCTCGACGCGCACGCGGATATTGAGATTTTGGGTAAACCGTCCATGTACGTGGGTCCCGATGGGCTCTCGAAAGTCGCTCCCGAAAAAATGCGAGACGGCCAGCTCGACGCTGTTGTCATGGCGCTTGCCGTTGGTCCGAAACCCCGAAACGAGCAAGGTTTTGCCGATGCACGCCGTGTTGCAGACGACAAACTGAGGGCGGTGATCGCGCTTGTTGAGGAGAGCGGGAACAGGACAAGCCTCGTCAAGAGTGCTGATGCGTTATTGGCGACCGTCGCCGAAGGAGAGCGGGCTATTGTCCTGAGTTTCCAAAATGCACTTATTTTTGGAGAGGACGTCAGCGCGATTGATTATTTTTACAATCAAGGCGTTCGCATGTTTGCGCTCACGCACATGGGGCACAATGACTTTGCAGACTCATCTCGCCCCCTGTTTAACGCGGCAACGGGAGAGCGTGAGGTGACCGCTGAACACGGTGGGCTCTCATCAAAGGGTGTTGCTGCGGTAGGGCACTTTAATGCGCTAGGAGCCGTAATTGACGTCTCACAGTTATCCACTGCAGCGACCTTGCAGGTCGTTGCACAATCGACTGCGCCGGTTGTCGCCAGTCACTCAAATGCGCGTGCACTCACCGATGTAAGCCGCAACTTGAGTGACCGAGAGATACGACGCATTGCGGCGGGCGAGGGCGTGGTGCATGTGGCGCCGTTTGCGGGTTATTTATTTGACTCAAACGATCCGGCGATCGACGGTGCTATTCGTAAGATGCGTCGTGAGGCAGGTATCGACGAGGACTACCTGTATCCCTTTGAGCTTTATTGGGAAATCAAGGACCCGGCGATTAAAACCACGTTCTTGGGTGGGGTACGCGCGTTACTGGGTCCGATTTCACTAGAGACGATGCTCGATCACATTGACCATATTGTCGCTCTTGTGGGTGTGGATCACGTGGGTATAGGTACGGACTTCAATCATGGAAGTGGTATCCCGAGTTACAACGACGCGAGTGAGTCTTTTAACGTCACTCTAGGCCTGCTCCTAAGAGGGTACTCAGCGTCCGATATTCAAAAAATTTGGGGGGGCAACTTCGTTCGAGTATGGAAAGCGGTCGAGAAGCAACGAACGGTCCCCGAACTGTCCTGAAATCCAAGTGTGAGCCAGGGACGGACTCATCACTTTAGAAACGACGAACACACTGACCGGTTGATACGTGATTGACGCATCGACCCGCGGTGCCACACCCAACGATGTGCTCTGCGAGAGGAGGTTTAACGATCTTTTTTTGCAGTCAGTGCACTAAGAGATACAGCAACTAGCGTGATTATTTTAGAAAATATCAGTCTGCGTCGAGGGTCTAAGCTCTTAATGCAAAACGCCTCTGCCACCTTGCAGCCGGGCCAAAAGCTGGCACTGATTGGTGCCAATGGAACCGGAAAGTCGAGTTTGTTTTCGCTGCTCTTGGGGGATCTTGCCTCTGATCAGGGACACATACGCGGTATGGCGGGATTGCGGATTGCCCATATGGCTCAGGAGCTCGAGGCGAGTGACGATACGGCGCTGAACTTTGTCATGGGCGGCGATGCGGCCGTTTTTAAGTTGACGCAGGAGATTGCGACGGCCGAACGCACTGAAGACTATGAGCGCGCGGCCTATTTGTATCAGGAGCTCGACACACTTGACGGCTACAGCGCACCGCGCCGAGCTGAGCAACTACTACTGGGTCTGGGTTTCACCCGAGCAGACCTCGAGTCGACGGTGACGGACTTTTCTGGAGGCTGGCGTGTGAGGCTTAATCTCGCTCGAGCACTCATGACGCCGTCCGATGTCCTGCTGCTTGATGAGCCGACCAATCACCTCGATCTCGACACCATGCTGTGGTTACAGATGTGGCTTTTGCGTTACGACGGGACGTTGATGATGATTTCGCACGACCGCGATTTCATCGACGCCATTTGCGAGCGAACATTAAGTCTTGAGCAGGAACAGCTCTTTACGTACCGGGGTGGCTACTCGGCTTTTGAGCAGCAGCGCGCCGAGCGCATGGCCCAGCAGCGCGCCCAGTTTGCGCGCCAGCAACGTGAAATTGAGCACATTGAAGACTTCGTGCGCCGGTTTCGCGCTAAAGCGACGAAAGCAAAGCAAGCACAAAGTCGCCTCAAAGCCTTAGAGCGTATGGAGGCTGTGGCACCTGCCCACGCGGACTCTCCTTTCTATTTTCAGTTTCCCGAGCCAGGCAAGAGCAGCGACCCCTTGTTGTCGATCGACGAAGTGACACTGGGTTACGGCGAGGAGGTGGTGTTACAGGGTGTTTCACTGTCCCTGCATCCAGGCGACCGCATTGGTTTACTCGGTAAAAATGGGGCGGGGAAGTCCACCTTTTTGAAAGGGCTGACAGGTGCCTTGCCATTGCTGGCGGGCAGGCGCGTCACAGGTGCGCACTTACGTATTGGCTATTTCGATCAGCAGCAGTTGGAGGTTTTGGACTTGGAGGCAAGCCCACTGCTCCACTTGCAACGACTGCGGCCTGGTGTGCGTGAGCAAGCTATTTTTGACTTTTTGGGCGGATTTAATTTTAAGGGCGAGCGCGCAAAAGAAGTCATTGGTCCTTTTTCGGGGGGCGAAAAAGCGCGGT
>JABIZW010000175.1 GCA_018666295.1 Halieaceae bacterium | reverse complement strand
CCGGTCAATGGGTGTTGGGTCGCGGCTGGATTGAACGGGAGTGGGTGGGCGAGCGGCGATTTCTCACACGCTGGGATGTCGATCCTTTCACTGAGAGCAAGCCACTATTTATGCCAAGAGCCGACGGTGTGTCTGCATTAGTCAATTCTAAAGCGCTGATGCTGGCCGGCATCACTCGGGAAACACCGGATCCGGCGGGTGGTCGCTTTGATCGTAACAACGAGGGCGAGCTCACAGGGTATGTGTTGGGTAATGCGATGGAGCCCTTTCGCAATCTAATACCTGCGGACACTGATGCGTACGTGAAAGACAATTTATACCGTGGTATGGCGGTTAACGCGTCACGGGGCTGGACGTCCACGCACGACGCAGGCATGTCCTGGCGTGAGTTGCGACTATTACAGGAGCTTCGTTATGAAGGCGCTATGGCACACAGAGTCTATGTGGCCGTGCCGATCGCTCAAGCAGGCCCGCTTCTTGCGCAGGGCGCTGAGCACAGCGATGACGGACTGATTGATCTTGGTGGAATAAAGGTCTTTATTGACGGCACTTTAGGTTCACGGGGCGCGGCCTTACTCGAGCCGTATGCGGACGCAAATCACAACGGCTTTATGAACCGAACGACGAAGGCGGAACTGATGCCCGTCTTGGAGGGTGCTCTTCGTAACGGCCTGCAAATTTTGACGCATGTGATTGGCGATCGCGCTGTGAGCGCCACATTGGACTGGTACCAAGAAGCTTGGGACGCTTTACCGCGCAGTGAGTGGCAGCGAGAGGATCTGCGTTGGCGCTTAGAACATGCTCAAATCATCCCCATTAAAGATCAGCAGCGGCTTCAAGACATGAAAGTGATTGCTTCTATGCAGCCCAGTCATGCCATTGGTGATCTGAACTTTGCTCCCGCACGCTTGGGTCTTGAGCGGTTGCAGTATGCGTATCCGTGGCGGCCACTGCTTAAGCGCGGCGTAAAAATTGTCGCCGGGTCTGATGCACCAGTGGAGGCGGGCGATCCAAGAATCGAGTTCTACGCAGCGATTACACGCCAACGCTTGGACGGGACCTCGGGAGCAGGCTGGCACCCCGAGTACGCAGTGTCGCGGGAAGATGCCTTGCGAATGTTCACACTTTGGCCTGCGTACAGTACTTTTCAAGAGGAGAGACGAGGATCGATCAGCGTGGGGAAGCAGGCCGATCTATCGATATTTGATACAGATTTTCTTCGTGCCAAGCCGGCGGCAATCTTGACGGCAAAGACAGTGATGACCGTGGTAAATGGTCGCATCGCCTACATCGCCGATCGTTCAACGGATACGTCCTATTAAACGACTGGCATTTTTGAGCAGCAACTCAGTTACGGCTCAGAGTCGCCCGCCGCTAATGTCAGCAGGATCTCTTCTCCTCGAAAGCCGATGATATCGCCACTGAGCATCTTTCGACGCCGCCGGGTTTCCACGTCGCCATTGACTGTCACCTGACCGTCCCCAATCAGGAGCTTTGCCTCTCCGCCTGTGGTCGTCAGTCCTTCGAACTTGAGGATTTTATAGAGTTCTACGGGCTCTTTATTGATCTCAACTTTGTGCATTCTATTATCCGGTCAGCGCGTTCAGGATCAGCCTGAGCGCAGCCACGCTAACAGGTGTCGCCCTCTCTGGCGACGTTAAATTCGATTGCCTCGCAATTCAGTTATCGGCTGGTTTTAATCTCTTCCTGAACGTCCATACGGCCAAGCGTGACGTGGATGTCTCGGGCGATCCAGATACACCAGCACACCAGGCCTAACCCGACCCAAAGTGGCGGTAAAAAGATAAATGCAGCCACCCAAAGTGCGACAAAGACAGGCCAGCGTCTAAAGGCCTTTTTGAAGCGTGCCGGTGTTGAATCAAGACCGGGGGAGTAGACAAAAGACTTTGCTTGGATAAACCAACCGTTGGCGATCAGGGCTGCGAGAAATACGAGTCGTGGCGGCGGCGCCATATCGATCTCAGGGTTGTCATCGTGAGCGACATCGGCCGCCTTATCACCGGCGGCGAGAGGTGACTCTAACGAATGCCACACATGCTCAGGAGTAGGTCTTGCGGCAGTTCCGTTTAAATTTGCGCTGGAGGGCACAGAGCGCCAGCGATAGAGAACGCGACTTGATTGGGTCAACGCCAGTACACCGGGCTGGAAAAAGCCTTTTGGATGCTCAACTTGCCACTGCGCACCCCGCTGCAAAAAGGTGGTATCGCCGCGGCTCGCGTAAAGTGTCAGCCAGCCACGCTCGTTGCAGATCCCAGGGATCTCCTGGTGCGGGTCGCCCACATTGTCAAAAGAAAGGTCCCAATGTGCATGAGCCTGATCGGCTAGATACTGCGGCTCGCTGGTAATCGCATACACCTCACCACCGGCAGCCCGAATTTTGTCGACTACGCCGGTCTCAACATAGCTCCGTAACTCGGAGCGACAGGGGGGTCACCAAAATCCGCGATAAAAGAGCAGAAGAACAAATACGTGTTGCGACATGACGGTGTCGAGCCAAGACAGTCGAGCACCCGGGGGCGGATCGAGGTCCGCTTGAGGTCGTCCTTGCTGTGAGAATGTCTTATCCAGCGGCTCCACAGACCAGTGGTCATGGGACCCACTGACGCGAAAAGATCGTTGCTCGCAGCGATCGCCACCGCATAAAACCAGTTTGAGTTCATCAGAGCCGCTCAGTGCATGATCGGCATCCAGCAAGCCTGTCGCTGTGAACGTATTACCGGCAGCGTCAGGGGAATTGTTGAACCACGCAACGGCCGCCTCCACACGAGGTGCTAACAAGTCTGGAATTGTATCGCTCACCTTGTGGATCACTTATTTACCGTTCGACTTAAGCGTAAATTGAGGTTAAGCAGATGATGCTCAAAGCGCAAGACGTCCCTCGCTACTGTAGAGTTGTGTTGAGCGCGCTGTCGCCACCGGCGGTATTTTGGCTTCCCGCTGTGTTGCTGAACAGCGTGTAAGGTAACTGAGCGCCACAAGGCAACTTCAGTGGTGTAGCGAATGGGAAATCCATAATTAATACTTTTTTTGAACCGATTGTTTTTTGTAAACAGCGCCCACTGTCCGTGAACCGATTTTTATTGAACTATATAGCTTCGTAAAATCGCAATATTGATTCAGACCAAAGCTCTGGGGCCTGAGTTTCACAAAAATGTCCAACATCAGGCATGACAGTCAAGAGTGCTTTAGAACATACATCCCGCTTTAGATATTGAGCCACTGCCAGCGGAGCCACCCGATCTGCCTCCCCCCAACAAATATGCACCGGACCAGTAAATTTACTTAATGCATTTAACCAGCGTGGATGTTGAAATTTATCCCTTTCATCCAAGTATCGGATCGTTTTCCACGCCAACTTGTGGCCCTCATTTAGTGAATATAGCTGCCACAGGTGATGCACATCGTTAGTGTTTATGAGAGTTCCATGGGAGGTCCGGGTTTGCTTTTTAAAAAGCGTTTCATTGGTGAATTGGTTAATGAAAGGTCCTAACTTATGATGACGAAGAAGCTTTTGTATAGGCACAAGCCTCGCTTTTTCCATGACCATATTGCCGTTGGTGAAGGCCAGCGATAGCAACCCTTCTTCAAACCAACCGGGCAAGAGTCCCTGCACTGAACGTGCGACAATTTCGGTCAGCACGCTGTCTCCCATATCATGGGCAATAGCATGGCCGCCACGGATATCCAGTGACTGCCAGACCCACATCAAGGCATCAACCTGCTCAAACAAAGAATAACTCAGGTGTTTAGGTTTATCGCTGAACCCGAAACCCGGCAGGTCTACTAACACCAGCCTTCTGAATCTGGCTTTTAGCGGTTCAACCACCTTTTGGAACGTAAAGCTGGATTCAGGGAAGCCGTGCAAGATCAAAGCGGTGTCATGGCCAGATGCGTTTTTATCGCCGATATCCCGATAGAAAACGTTGCAATTACCGTGAGGCCAATAGACTGACTGCCCGGCGGCATACCAGTCTTTGAGAATGCTATCTAGGTCGCTTTCAGCAATGAAAACCGTCGGCACTTCTTCTGTGTTTGTCATAAAAACAGCTGCCCGTGTTCCATTGGTGCATATAGACAATTCATGCGACCAGCAAGATGGTGGGCCCAGTAGGACTTGAACCTACGACCAATCGATTATGAGTCGACTGCTCTAACCAACTGAGCTATGGGCCCACTAATGCCCCGAACTATTGGGACGCGCGAGTGTATCACGGGGTAATCTGAGTCGTCTTGCCTGCTATAAATGCCGATGAAATGTGGCTGGCACAAATGTGACAATTGAGATAATTTTTTGATTCTCGAGAGACGCCAAGGTGCGCTCATATTCGCACAAAAAGGCGCTGTTAATTATCGTTTGCCGAGTGGCATTTCACGTCAAAACATAGAGGACGATTATGAAGTTGACGTTTTTTTTACCATCCTCTCTTTGTTGATGCTTGGTGCCTGCACGCCAACCGAATTTGATATGGAAAAGGACGTTTTTGAGCGTCAATTAACTAAGGTGCGGCTCGGACTGTCTTTTGACAATTCCCAAGACTTATTCCCTCAAAGTATTTCCCGTGGGGGGCATAGGACAGCAGAGGGTATGGTGACCGCTTTTGAGGTGGCTTACGACTACTACTCGTTCCACGCCACCGGTAATACAAGGCGAAATGACTTCACCGGTACAGAGCGCGTTGTTGTCTGGTTCTTTTTCTTGGATGGCCTACTGATGCGGTACGGTGAACCCGAGGTTTGGCCGGCGCCGAGAGAACTGCGTCGCGATCAGTAGCGGGTCTCATGCGCACAAAGTCACTGCGTGGCGCTAACGTTGTGAGCCCGCCTTTCTCGACTTCATCCATGTTTTTGCTGAATTTTGTTGAGCGAGCGTGGCCGAGAAGACAGTGAGTGAATCGTCGGTGGTGCCACTTCGGCCAATATTGGCGATTTGTTCGTAAAACCAAAACTGAGTAGCAAATGAATTTATCGTGCGTACACCGTTAAATCGAGTCATCCACATTAACCAGCTTGGCAGTAGTGAGAGGTTATTTTCGTAGCGGCCTAGCTCATGGGCTCCGTTTAATAGTTGACTTGGCCCGTCGGTCTCAACGCACAAAGGACGACCCAGTCCGATCATATCGGCGCCGCCGGAGTCGAGAACGTGCTCCATCACGTCGCGACGACGAAGGCCGCCTGTCACCATGATTGGAATAGATACCTTCTCTCGGATCGCTTTTGCAAAGTCCACAAAGTAAGCCTCTCTTGCCATAGTGCTTCGAGCGATGGTTTGTTCATCGATGGGTTCGACACCATCGAGATTGAGCAGTCGCGGTTGCTCATAGGTGCCGCCGGAAATTTCCAACAGGTCTACCCTAGCTTCCGCAAGCCACTGCGCAACCGTGAGCGACTCCTCAAAATCGAAACCTCCTTTTTGAAAGTCGGCGCTGTTTAACTTTACGGAGATCGGGAATTCGGCCCCTAAAGCAACTCTCGCCTTAGACACCACACTCAGAAGCGCGCGTGCCCGATTTTCAAGGCAACCCCCCCACTGATCATCGCGTTGATTGGTGAGTGGACTCAGAAATTGTGAGAGTAGATAGCCGTGTGCCGCGTGAAATTGAACGCCGGTAAAGCCAGCGCGCTTGCAAATGACGGCGCAGTTCACAAAACGCTCAATTAACGCTTCAATTTCGGGGCCGGTCAGCGCTATAGGCTCTCCAAATTGGCTTTGTGGCAGCCGGATTCGCACCGCCGAGGG
>JABIZW010000184.1 GCA_018666295.1 Halieaceae bacterium | reverse complement strand
GCTCAGCGGCTCTACGAGTTGATATGGCGACAGTTTGTGGCGTGTCAGATGACGCCCGCTCGCTATTTGAGTACGACGGTTACGGTGAGTGCCGACGAGTACGATATGACCGCAAAGGGGCGCGTCGTCGAGTTTGACGGCTACACGCGTGTACAGCGACCGATGGCGAAGAAAGGCGATGACGCGTTATTACCTGACTTTAAGGTGAGCGACGTACTTGCGATGTCGGCATTGCATCCGGCACAACACTTCACGAAACCGCCAGCTCGTTATGGTGAGGCCAGTTTGGTTAGAGAGCTTGAAAAGCGCGGAATAGGGCGTCCATCAACGTATGCCGCGATTATTTCTACTATCCAAGATCGAGGCTACGTCAAGCTTGAGAATCGTCGCTTCTATGCGGAAAAAATGGGCGATATTGTGACTCAGCGGTTGCAGGACAGTTTTGAGGATCTCCTCGATTACGGCTTTACTGCCTCGATGGAAGCGAACCTTGACAAGGTTGCGGAGGGTCGCAAGGACTGGCGCGAAGTCCTCGATAATTTCTACAGCGACTTCCGCTCCAAGTTAGAGCTTGCAGAGCAGCCCGGTGAGGGCGGTATGCAGGCCAATGAACCGACTCCTACAGGGATTCCCTGTGGTACCTGTGAGCGTCCCATGCAGGTAAGGACGGCGAGTACTGGTGTTTTTCTGGGCTGCTCCGGTTACAACTTGCCCCCTAAGGAGCGCTGCAAAACCACGATTAATCTTATTTCGGGCGACGAGGTCGTATCGATTGACGCGGACGATGAAGCCGAATCGAGATTGCTGTTAACAAAAGAGCGCTGCCATAAATGCAATGCGGCTATGGACAGTTATCTTATTGATGAAACGCAGAAATTGCATGTTTGCGGAAACAACCCTGACTGCGATGGGTATCGCGTCGAAACGGGTAGCTTTAAGATTAAAGGCTATGACGGGCCGACGCTTGAGTGTGACAAATGCAGTTCTGAGATGCAGCTCAGAACAGGGCGATTTGGTAAGTACTTTGGGTGCACTAACAGCGAGTGCAAAAACACCCGCAAGTTGCTCCGTAGCGGGGAAGCAGCGCCGCCCAAAATGGACCCGATTCCGATGCCGGAACTGCGGTGCGTAAAGGTAGAAGATCATTACATTTTGCGGGACGGCGCCGCGGGCCTCTTTTTGGCGGCCAGTCAATTTCCAAAACACCGTGAGACACGTGCGCCGTTCGTTGACGAGGTCATTCCTCATCAGGCGGAACTTGATCCGAAATATCAGTTTTTGCTGGACGCGCCTGTCACGGATGATGTGGCTAATCGCAGTCAGATTCGATTCAGCAGAAAGACCAAAGAGCAGTACGTCATGACCGAAATCGATGGCAAGGCGACGGGCTGGAAGGCGTTCTTTAGCAACGGCGCTTGGGTGGCCGAAGGTTCGGGTAAGCCGGCGCCCAAAAAAAAGCCAAAGGCCAAAGCCAAAGCAAAAAAAACGCCGCTTAAAAAGTAGGGTTGATCGTCCGTGAGTCAGGCTCAGTCTTATGCAAATCACAGCATGTACATGGCATCAATCGTTTTGACGGCATGGGACAGTGCGATGAAAGCGAGCGCTGTAGCGGCGCCCGCATTAGATGCCGCGTTTGCCCCGGCTGTCCGCCTGCATCTACTTGATGCGTACGGTTGGCAGCTCCTCGCGTGTAACCGAGTGACGGGGTTGCCGCTCAATCCCCCCCATTGTGTTGCGGCCATGCCATTACTGGCAGACGGGATTGAAGTGGCTCCTGAGGTCAAAGAGTTCCGGTTGCTCGAGGCTGGAGGCTGGTTAGCTGAGTTACAAAAAGAAATTGCGCCAGGTTTGGCCCCGATAGCACCGGCCCATGTCTTGGCGGTTGAGCGCACGCGCTTCAACTACGCTACGGCAACGGACTGTTTTCGCGAGCTGGAACGCTTAATGGACCGCGTATCGGGTGATATTGACGAATCATGACCGAGCCGCGCTCTTGTGGTAAAACGCGATCTATAGTGTTACTGTCAAAGACAAACCACGACATCTTGTGAGGTTCGAAAATGTCTACGTCGCTTTTGGAAATTGTTGATTTAGGTGATGGAGAAGTTGTGCTGCAGCGAGCAGAGGACGACTCGGAGCCGTTAGTGAGCATCCAGTTTTCAGAAGAGGCAAGTGCGTACCTCGTGGACAATAATCTTGAAGTCGCAAAAATTATGATTCAGGCCGGCATTCAGGCGGCCGCAAAAATGGCGGAAAGGTCAGGTGTCGATATGGACACAACCGAGTCCTCGGACAAAGCAGAACGCCGAACGCTGCATTGATCACTGGCGTCGAATGACGCCAACACTTACACCTTCGATTGCAATAGATTGCTCACTGAGATCAATCTCTATGGGCGCGTAAGCGTCGTTCTCAGCAATCAAGTCAACGCGTTGATCGCTGATTCGATTCCAACGTTTCACTGTGACTTCATCTTCAATGCGCACAATCGCTATTTGACCTTGGCGGACCTCGCGAGTGCTGTGAACGGCAATGAGGTCTCCATCAAAAATGCCCGCGTTGATCATGCTGTCTCCGCAGACTTGCAGAAGGTAGTGCGCAGGTGGGGCGAAGAAGCTCGCGCTGAGGTCACAGTAGTCTTCGATGTGCTCCTGCGCCAACAGTGGGGCGCCTGCGGCAACTCGCCCAATAATAGGCAAACCTAGTTGCTCGGTTAAGCGAATACCTCGAGACGCTCCTGCTACAAGCTCGATGACGCCCTTTTTAGCGAGTGCCTTTAGGTGCTCTTCAGCGGCATTTGCAGACTTAAACCCAAGTTCCCTAGCGATGTCGGCGCGTGTCGGTGGCATACCTGTGGCCTCGATGCTCGACTTGACGACATCCATCACCTGTTGCTGTCGGGCTGTAAGCTTATTCATGACTGTTCTCCGGCGGTTTTACTGAATATATAGGCAGGCTGTTTAAATGTACAGTATTGGCCGAACGATGACGCGTCGGTAGCTTATAGCCTTCATCTAATATGTGGATTGAGCATGGAATCATTTTTAACGCTGGTCGCCCCGCTGAGCGATGCTACAGGGCTGCCTATGGCGACAACGGCCTTGTTGTCACTAATTGCATTGGGAATTTCGGGTCATTTTGGAATTCGATTCGCAGTAAAACGTCTGACAGCGATTGCCGATACAACGGCCACGCGTTGGGACGATGTGGTTTTTTATTCCATCGCGCCACCGATTCAGTGGGCGATGTGGATTGCCGTTATTTACGGATTGCTCAGCCTCTTTGAAGCGGCACAGGGGCTTCGAACTGCCCTGATTCATGTCGCTGATGCGGGTCTCATACTCTTGGTGGGTTGGCTGCTACACCGCGTGTCGACAGGCGTTGAAATCGAGTTATTGGCAGAGCATCGGGGCCCACGAAACTCCGATGATCGTGCAACGATAAGTGCGGTTGCACGGCTTGCTCGAATTACGGTCTGGGTGTTGTCGTTGTTGATGGTCTTGCAGTCGCAAGGTGTTTCTGTTTCAGGACTGCTGGCTTTTGGCGGTGTGGGTGGTATTGCAGTCGGTTTTGCGGCAAAGGACTTGCTTGCAAACTTTCTAGGTGGGTTGAGCATCTACTTGGATCGACCATTTGCAGTGGGGGACTGGATTCGCTCGCCTGATCGACAAATCGAAGGTACGGTGGAAGACATTGGCTTGCGAATGACCCGAATCCGGACGTTTGACCAGCGCCCGCTGTACGTTCCTAACTCGACGTTTTCGAGTGTGTCGCTCGAAAACCCATCGCGAATGACTAACCGACGAATCTACGAAACGATCGGTGTTCGATACGAGGACGCTCACAGAGTTGCAGGCATTGTTAAGGACGTGATGGCAATGTTTCAGCACCACGATGATATCGCCCAAGATCGAACACTGATCGTCAACTTTAATCACATGGGACCGTCATCACTCGACTTTTTTGTTTACGCGTTTACTAAAACCACCAACTGGGTGGAATATCACGCAATCAAAGAAGATATCCTGCTTCGTATTTTGGCGATTGTTGAACAAAACGGCGCGGCGATTGCATTCCCCACACACACGATCCATCAAGTGCTTCCTGAGCCCAGTGATACCTAGTTTGATGGACTTTTAGGGCGCTAACGAGTTCGAATTAGATCTGTCGGGTGTGGTGAGTGTGCGAGTGAGACTGTCAATGTCTCGTCTAATACGCTGTGCCTCGCCGAGCTCATACACCTCTTTGAAAGAGAGCTCGCGCCAGGTAGCGACGACCTGAATGGCCGGATGGTCGATATAGCGAATGTACCCCTGGCGTAAGCTCCTTGTCTCGCGCAGAGCGATCGCTTGACGGGGTGGAGGCTGATTTATGTCGGCTGAGGGCGGAGCCGCACGGCCGTTACTCGATGCATCATCTGTGGTCCTGTTAAGTCCGGTACCGACGTCGATGTACTCAACGTCCTCTGCTTTTTGGGTGTTTTCAGAGGCTGTACTGTGCTCGATCACCAACACGCGTTGCGGTGCTTGGGGGTGCGGGACCAGTGGCGTGTATTTGGGCGGTAGAGTCTCACCGAGCGCATTCATCCATAGATCGATATCCAGTGTGGCCTCGACGTTGACGTCTATCTTCACAGTACCTTGAAGCACGGGGTGTGACGCGTTCTCTAACCACGTGTCTACCACGATTGGTGTGCCAATGCCTTCGGGAGCTTGCAGCCATGCGAGGCTTATCACGGGTGATTTGTCGCTCGTCTTCCGCAGACTTTCGATCCCCTGCGCCAGCATTTCGACTGGCAAGTGCTGATAAGTTGCGGGTAGCGCAAGGGGTGCTTCCACGTCGACCAACGGACGGGGCTCGGCAGGGGTGTTTTCGTCGTCGGCGTAAGTGTCTAACCAGTTCAGTGTCTGTGATCCGGGACTTTCAGCGTCGAGGTTTCCCGGCAAGTCAGCCCCGACTGTAAACTCATCGCTGTTCAGGAGGTCCAAGGGCTGAGCGCCGCGCTCGGCCATTGAACGATCGAGCACCTCGTTCGCTGCAGACGATTGGGGTGTTTGATCTGAAGTGAGCACGCCATTCTCTGTGGTGTCTTCGGCTTCAGGTGTTAATCTGGACGCCAAGGACAAGGTCTCCAAAGGCACTTGTGCGGCGCTGCCGGTCAGCGCCTCGTCTGCCGCCCCAATATTAATGGGCACCTCTGAGCCACTCTCAATACCCTCTAGCGCCGAGTCTGGCGCAGACTCATCGAACGGCAGGACACTCGCGGTTTCACCGGGTTCAGGGTCTCCAGACGTTGCTAATAAAGGACTATCAGAAAGGTCCGCCTCCGGAAGAGACACTTCTGGCGCTGAGGGTGGTTCTGGAAAAACCTGAACGGAGCCATTGGTGTTGACCTTGACAGCGGCCTCGCCCCAGATGTCCTTTAATGCATTGATCTCATCGTAGTTGATGAGCCATCTCCGCTGGTCACTGTAGTTAAGATCGGGAAAAGCGTCCCAAACTTCGGACGAGAGAGCCGCCTTATCCGTGTCGATATAAACAGCCAACTCAAGGCGAGCCCAGCCCGATGGCGCGTCACGCTCACCGACCGACCCGGCCTGGGTCGTATCCGAAGTTTGTGCAATGCTTTCACCCATAAATAATAGGCTAAACAACGCGGTGGATAGGCCTAAATTTAAGTGCTTGCGCATGCTTCTTCCCATCTTGTCATGAGCCCTTCGAGGTAATCATGGCGAGCTTCGGCTGACTCTAGCTCACGAACGAATCGGAGCTTATCCGAGCCGGCAAGCTTAAATTCTTGAGGATTGCTCTGCAGAAGTCCTATCAACGCTGTGACCGGTACCGGTGTGGTGGGTTCAAACTTGACGCTACCACCTGTAACGCTCACGTCAACTTCCGAGATGCCTAGTTTCTGTGCTCGAAGCCTAATTTCACCCTGCACAAACAGCTGCTTGGTTGGCGCTGGCAGTAAGCCGAATCGATCAATCATTTCGACCTGAATGTCATTAAGCTCGTCCTTGGTTGTGGCCTGTGCGATGCGTTTATAGAGAACCAGTCGCGTTGAGATATTGGGCAGATAATCGTCTGGAATAAGAGCGGGAAGGTGCATTTTGATCTCTGTTCCCGTTTCTAAAGGCGCATCAACATCGGGAATTTCACCTTTTCTGAGGGACTCAACAGCACGATTGAGCATCTCGAGATAGAGTGAGAACCCCACCTGTTCAATCTGTCCCGATTGCTCGTCACCGAGTAGCTCGCCAGCGCCGCGGATTTCCAAATCGTTGGATGCGAGCATGAAACCAGCACCTAGCGCGCCTGCTGATTCAATTGCCTCAAGTCGCTTTTCGGCATCTGGTGTAATCGCGGAGCGTGGAGGGGTGAGTAAATAAGCGTAGGCCTGGTGGTGTGAGCGACCAACTCGACCGCGCAGTTGATGCAATTGAGCCAAGCCAAACTTGTCGGCTCTATCGATGATGATGGTATTTGCGGTCGGGACGTCAATGCCGGTTTCAATAATGGTTGAACACACGAGTACGTTGTGTCGTTGGTGATAGTAGCTGGACATCACATGCTCAAGCTCCTGCTCCCTGAGCTGACCGTGTGCGATTCCAAACGACAACTCAGGTACCAGTTCGGACAGTTTTCGTGCGGTTTCCTGAATGGTTTTGACTTCATTGTGGAGGTAGTAAACCTGTCCACCGCGCAGCGTCTCCCTGAGGATTGCCTCTTTGACCAATCCGACACTGTGTTCTCGGATAAAGGTCTTGATCGATAGGCGTTTAGCCGGCGGTGTCGCGATGACTGACAGGTCTCTAAGACCACCGAGCGCCATATTGAGAGTGCGCGGAATAGGGGTGGCGGTCATTGTTAAAATATCCACCTCGGCCCGAAGTGCTTTGATAGCGTCTTTTTGTTTGACGCCAAAGCGGTGCTCCTCATCGATAATTAAAAGGCCCAGATCTAAAAATCCAAAGTCGGTCTGAAGTAGCTTGTGGGTTCCCACTAGGATGTCAATTTCTCCAGACTGTAGGCGCTTACTGACCTCTAAAATATCTTTGTTTGACTTAAACCGAGAGACGACCTCCACCGTTATTGGCCAATCTGCAAAGCGATCATTAAAGTTGTTGTAGTGTTGTTGGGCGAGCAGCGTTGTCGGCACCAATACCGCCACCTGTTTGCGATTATGTGCTGCAATAAATGCTGCTCGCATGGCCACTTCTGTTTTGCCAAATCCAACATCACCGCATACGAGTCTGTCCATCACCTTTTCTGCACACATGTCGTTCTTTACGGCGTCAATGGCAATGGATTGATCTGGCGTTTCCTCGAAGTTGAAACTTGAGCAAAACCGTTCCCACGCGGTTTCGTCTAGAGTGTGTGCAAAGCCCTTGCGAGCCTCTCGCTTGGCATAAACTTCCAAAAGCTGTGCCGCGACGTCAGAGGCTCTCTCTGACGCCTTCCTGCGCGCTTTACTCCACTGCTCAGTCCCCAGTCGATGAAGCGGAGCAGTGTCCGCGTCTCCGCCGGTGTAGCGGCTAATGAGATGCAAAGACCCAACAGGCACATAGAGCTTGTCGTTATTGGCGTACTCAAGCAGAAGGAACTCTGCGTCGTGGTCATCAATGCTCAGTTTTTCAAGACCCATATACCGGCCGACACCGTGCTCTAAGTGTACGACGGGAAGTCCTGGCCGTAGTTCGGTTAGGTCTCGGATAATCGCTTGTGTATCGGTTTGTTCGGTGGCTCGGCGTCGGCGCTTTTGAGCTACGCGTTGGCCAAAGAGTTGGTCCTCGGACACCAGTGCGGGTTCGCCCGGCGAGGTGAAAGAGGCTCTATTGATGTCTGCTACCGTAATGCCTAAGGAGGCACCACTGGTCACAAACTCATCCCAGTGAGAGACAGGTGCTGCGATGAGACCTGCTTTAGCCAGTGACTCAAGGAGAATTTCGCGTCTTCCGGCGCTCTCTACACTCAGTACGACCGGCGACGTGTGCGCCTGCAAAAAGGCAGACAGCTTGGCTACACCCGAAAGACTGCGAAACGCCTCTTGCTCTGAAAAGGGCTCGGGGGAGTATTGCTCCAGCTCGACGTGGAGCGTTGACTCGGTCGAGCTTCTAAATTCCAAAACGCAGTGCCGCTTGACATGGGCATAGAGTTCTTCAGGTGCTATGAAGCCTCGCCGCGGTTCAACTAAAGGCCTTCTTGGATCAACCCCGTATTCTTCGAATCGACGATTTACTTCGCTCCAAAATCGTGTCGCCGAGCTAAAGTTATCGCCAACCATCACCATGGGTGTTGCGCTTGGAAGGTATTCGAAGAGCGAGTGACATTCGTCAAAAAAGAGCGGCAGGTAGTACTCTGCGCCCTGAGGCGCGCGTCCTTGGCTGACCTCATTAAAGACGCTGCACTGTTCAGGATCGCCGTCAAAACTCCGGTACCAATTGATCTTAAATCGTTCGATTGCATCGGTATGGAGAGGGAATTCACGTGCCGGTAAGAGCGCGATATCATGTAACCGTTGCGCCGTTCGCTGGGTCTCGGGGTCAAAACTTCGCAGCGACTCGATTTCCCCATCAAAGAGGTCGATACGCAGTGGTTCATTGCTGCCCATAGGAAAGACGTCGAGCAGCGAACCACGGGTGGCAAATTCACCATGCTCAAAAACCGTATCAACACTTCGGTAGCCATTGCGCGTGAGATTGCGAACAAACTTTTGCGCATCAAGCTGTTGGCCTTGAGAAAGGCTAAGAACCCCGGCTTCAATGAAATGCTTCGGTGGAAGTCGGTGCATCAGTGTCGTTATAGAAACAATGATCACGCCATCGGTCAGTGTGGGTAACCGCGATAACGCCTTGAGTCTGTCGGAAATTATGTCCTCGTGAGGGGAGAAGTTATCGTATGGCAGTGTTTCCCAGTCGGGGATGAGTAAAATTTCTTTTGACGCATCTAAAAAAAACGGCAGTTCTGCCGCCAGCGTATGTGCAGCAGCAGTTGTTCCCGTGATAACGATCATTAGCGGCGCTGCTTTTGACAACTCACTGATGTACTGCGATTCCGTCGCGCCCAGTACTGGCCCGATCGAAGTCCTTTTACCTGCCTCGTTTGGCCAGGGTACCGACGATACGATGTTTGAAAATGAAGTCATTCGAGCTCCTTAATCGACGTCGGATTTTACGTGTCAGAACTCTCGCTTACTAGGGCTGAACGGTTGCTGTTCGGGTCATCTGAGGGCGATAATGGTAAGACACTCACATTTAACGACTCCGAAGCGAGTCGACACACAAGGATTAAGCATGGCGCCGCAGAGAAAGCGCCAGCGTCCTGACGATTATTTTGTGGATTGGAAGGAGCGAGAAGCTCTTGCTGAATCCATGATTCCGATCGTCGGCACGTTGGCCCGCGAAAAAAATGTCAAGTGTTACATCTACGGTAAGTCTCTCGTCAACCTCAGTGTCCTAGACATTATGAAAGCGCATCGCTGGGTGCGTCAGGTTGAAGATAATGAACTTTCAGAGTTCGAAACGATCGCCGTTTTGGAGTCCATCGCTAAGCTTAATTTAGGTCCTTCGCACATCGATATTGGGCGGCTGTCCATTGAGTATTTTGACAAAGACCAGGGGGAGAACCTGTCGCTCGATGAGTTTGTTGCGAATCGGTTGTCTCACTTGGTGGATTCGGCGCACCGCCCTGAGGGTCCTGTCGACGTCGTTCTGTTTGGATTTGGTCGCATCGGTCGATTAATGGCGCGCATACTGGTCGCTAAAACAGACGGCGGCGACAACTTGCGGCTGCGGGCGATTGTGGTGCGCAAGGGAAATGCGCCCGATGACCTGGTGAAGCGTGCGAGCCTGTTGAGACGTGACTCCGTTCATGGCGTATTCCAGGGCACTATTCGAGTGGATGAGGAACGCCAGTCATTCGTCGCAAACGGCAATGAAATTAAAGTGATTTACGCCAGTGCGCCAGAAGATGTGGACTATCAGTCCCACGGTATTAACAACTGCTTGGTTGTCGATAACACTGGCGTGTGGCGAGATCGCGACGGTTTGTCTCGCCACTTGCAAGCAAAGGGGGTGAGTAAAGTGATTCTTACCGCTCCGGGAAAAGGCGATATCAAGAATATTGTCGCGGGGATAAATCACAGTGAAATCGAGCCGGGTGATAATGTTTTATCAGCTGCATCGTGCACGACTAACGCGATCGTTCCGCCGCTTAAGGCGATTCATGACCGGTACGGGATTGAATCGGGTCACGTGGAGACGGTGCACGCATTTACGAACGATCAGAATCTTATCGACAATTACCACAAGGCCGATCGTCGAGGAAGAAGTGCGCCTCTTAATATGGTGTTGACTGAAACGGGGGCGGCGAAGGCCGTTGCGAAGGTGTTGCCACAGCTTGCTGGCAAACTCACGGGAAACGCTATTCGCGTGCCGATCCCGAACGTTTCTATGGCTATTTTAAACGTCACGCTGGCTCAGGAGACGTCAAAAGACGAACTCAACGAGTTTATGCGCCAAATTGCGCTTCACTCGCCGTATCGAAAGCAAATCGATTATTCCAATTCTCCTGAAGTCGTATCGACCGATTTCGTGGGATCAAGAGCGGCCTGTGTATTTGATGCCCAAGCCACCATCGTGAATGGAAAACACGTGGTTCTCTACCTCTGGTATGACAATGAGTATGGCTACAGTTGTCAGGTCTACCGTGTTCTGGAGGAGATGGCCGGGATTAAATACCCCACGTATCCTCACACGGATGCGGGCAAACTCTGATTTGCAGAGAGTTGTGGTAAGTCGGCGCCAGTTTGGCTAGAATTCGCGGCGCCGGATGCACTTAAAACTGAGCTGAAAACAGCCGCCGGAAAACCTGTAGTTCACTTCACTGGGGGGAGTGGCCACGCTCACGTCAGACACGGTCTGAGCCGCTTCGGTGCAAGCTGACTGCAAGACAGCTAGCCAAGGCGCGAGTGCGCGTATAGCGAACGTAAAATGGGGACAGGTATGATTAAAATTCGCCGCGGATTAAACATCCCACTGGCAGGGGCTCCAGAGCAATGTGTTGCTCGAGATTTTGCGCCGCGCCATGTCGCGCTGGTCGGCGCCGACTATGTCGGTATGAAGCCCACAATGATCGTATCCGAGGGCGATACGGTCGCGAAAGGGCAAGCACTCTTCACGGATAAAAAATGCGAAGGCGTGGTCTACACTGCGCCCACGTCGGGACGCGTCAGTGCGATTAACCGCGGCGCGCGTCGTGTGTTTCAGTCTCTGGTTATTGAAGTTGACGATACGATTGATGCGCGGGTCTGGGATGCTGTCTCTGTTGATGCGGCACGCACGCTGACTGCAGGAGACGTTAAAGCTCGGCTTCTGGAGTCGGGCGAATGGACAGCGATTCGGGTGCGACCCTTCAATAAAGTTGCGGATCCTGCAACCCAGCCCTCTGGCTTATTCATAACAGCCATGGACACTCGGCCGCACGCAGTGAACCCGGAAATCGTTATCGCTGAGCAGGCAGAGGCGTTTGAGCTTGGACAGTGGCTACTTGCCACGATGAGTGAGTGCCCAACTTACGTTTGTATGGCGCCAGGCGCCGAGGTTCCGGTTTCGGCTCAATCAAATGTTCAATCTGCCCAATTTGAGGGGCCTCATCCAGCAGGCCTTGCGGGCACCCACGTTCACTTTTTGCAAGGGGTTTCGCTGAGTAAGCTTGCTTGGACTATTGATTATCAAGATGTCATTGCTATTGGGCGTTTGTTCATGGACGGCCAGATCTACCGCGAACGGTTGGTTTCGGTTTCGGGCCCAGCGATAGACACACCTCAGATCGTGCGTACTTGTCGCGGCGTCGATATTGAAGCGTTGGTGGCCGGTAGCCAAGGCCCCGGAGAGAATCGCTTAATTAGTGGTTCAGTGCTCGGTGGCCGTCGGGTGAACGCTCATTCAGCGTATTTAGGACGATTCCACAACCAAGTGGCTGTGTTATCAGAGGGACGTGAGCGTGTTTTCATGGGCTGGCTCACACCCGGCGCGAAGAAGCACTCTGCCATGGGCATTTACTTGAGCAGTTTGTTCGGGCGTCAACCGTTAGCCATGACGACGACGACTAACGGATCTGAGCGCGCCATGGTTCCCGTAGGCGCCTATGAGCGAGTCATGCCGCTCGATATTCTACCCACACAACTTCTGCGAGCGCTGCTCGTTGGTGACACCGAGACCGCACAGTCGCTCGGGTGTTTGGAGTTGGACGAAGAGGACTTGGCTTTGTGTACCTATGTTTGTCCTGGAAAATATGAATATGGACCAGTGTTGAGCGACAATCTCGCTCGTATTGAGAAGGAGGGTTAAGTCATGGGTTTACGCAGTACGCTAGACAACCTCGAGCCTCATTTTAAACCCGGTGGCAAATACGAGTCTTGGTATGCCCTTTACGAGGCAGTGGATACAATTTTCTACAGTCCGTCGAGCGTGACTCAGTCATCTGCGCATGTTCGCGACGGCATTGATCTCAAGCGCATCATGATTACGGTGTGGTTCTGTACGTTTCCGGCCATGTTTTACGGCATGTACAACCTCGGTTACCAGGCAAATGAGGTTATCTCCGCTGGGGGCTACGCGTTGGAGGGATGGCGAGGCGGAATCGTTGCGAGCCTCGGCGGGTTCGACCCAAATAGTCTGTGGGACAACTTCCTTTACGGTGCTGTTCATTTCCTACCACTCTACGCGATCACGTTCATTGTTGGTGGCTTTTGGGAAGTCCTCTTTGCGATGAAGCGGGGGCACGAGATCAATGAAGGTTTTTTCGTGACGTCGGTGCTGTTTACGCTGACCTTACCACCAGACCTGCCACTGTGGCAGGCAGCGATGGGGATTTCGTTCGGTATTGTCGTGGCAAAGGAAGTGTTCGGTGGGACGGGTAAAAACTTTCTCAATCCTGCACTGACTGGTCGCGCATTTCTTTATTTCGCCTATCCAGCGCAGTTGTCAGGTGACGCGGTTTGGACCGCTGTCGATGGTTATTCCGGTGCTACTGCGCTCAGTGTTGTTGCGACAGATGGCATGGCTAAGTTGACTGAGACCTACACTTGGTGGGATGCATTTTTAGGTGCAATGCCGGGCTCTATGGGTGAAACCTCGACGCTGGCGATCATGATTGGTGGCGGGGTCTTACTTATCATGGGCATCGCATCGTGGCGCGTTGTTGTCGGGTGCTTTGCGGGAATGATTGGTTTTTCGCTGTTGCTCAACGTCATTGGCTCGGACAGCAATCCGATGTTTGCGATGCCTTGGTATTGGCACATGGTGATTGGTAGCTTCGCGTTTGGCACTTTTTTTATGGCAACAGACCCGGTGTCCTCTGCTATGACCAACAGTGGTCGTCTGGCATATGGCGTGTTAATTGGTGTCATGTGCGTACTTATTCGAGTGGTGAATCCGGCCTTTCCTGAGGGCATGATGCTCGCCATTTTGTTTGCAAACTTGTTTGCGCCGCTCTTCGATAACTTTGCGGTTCAAGCCAATATTAAAAGGAGGCTCGCACGTGTCAGCTAATAACGAGACGCTGTCTCGGGTGCTCACAGTGGCACTCGGACTTTGTATTGTCTGCTCGGTTGTTGTGTCAACTGCCGCTGTGGCGCTCAAGCCAAAGCAAGAAGCCAACAAAGCGCGAGATCTCAAGCGTAATATTCTTATGGCCGGTGGTCTTTATAACCCAGAGCGAAGTGTAGAAGAGCAATTTGCTACGATTCAGCCACGAGTTGTTGACATTGATACGGGTCTATTTGTAGATGATGTCGACCCAACCCTCTTTGATCAACGCAAGTCGGCAAAAGATCCTGCTCAAAGTCGCACCCTGAGTGGCGATGAGGACAGGGCTAAAATTCTCCGTCGTGAGAATCGTGCGGTCGTTTACCTCGTGAATGATCAGGCGGGCGCGCTCGACAGAATTATCCTTCCGATTCGCGGCTACGGGTTGTGGTCCACACTTTATGGGTTTGTCGCCTTGGAGTCAGATGCGAATACGATCGTTGGGCTAGGGTTTTATGAGCACGGCGAAACGCCAGGGCTGGGTGGTGAGGTTGACAACCCAAGCTGGAAAGCAAAATGGTCCGGTAAGCTTGCTTACAAAAATGGTGACGTCGCGATCAGTGTTTTAAAGGGTGCGGTCAATCCTGCTGCGGCCGACGCGCAGTGGCAGGTTGACGGCTTGTCAGGTGCCACACTGACGACAAAGGGGGTGCATAACCTCGTCCAATACTGGCTCGGCAATGATGGTTTCGCGCCGCTTCTGGGTAATCTTCGTGGAGGTAAGGCCTAATGAACGTTCGTGAGACGTTATTTTCACCCATTATTCAAAACAATCCAATTGCCCTACAGATTTTAGGTATTTGCTCGGCCCTGGCCGTCACATCGTCACTCCAAG
This sequence comes from Halieaceae bacterium, assembly GCA_018666295.1. GTDB lineage: Bacteria > Pseudomonadota > Gammaproteobacteria > Pseudomonadales > Halieaceae > Luminiphilus. The sequence continues at coordinate 15,070 of JABIZW010000184.1, read as the reverse complement.
TCAGTCTGGTGATGTCGGTTGCGCTGACTGCGGTGACGGCATTCTCGTCGTTTTTTATCTCTAGTATTCGCATGTTTATTCCGTCAAGTATCCGAATCATTGTTCAGATGACTATTATCGCGTCACTGGTGATCGTGGTGGACCAAATACTTAAAGCGGTTGCCTACGACATCTCCAAGCAGTTGAGTGTCTTCGTTGGCTTGATCATTACCAATTGCATTGTAATGGGGCGAGCGGAAGCGTTCGCGATGAAAAACTCACCGATTCCCAGCTTCTTAGATGGTTTGGGTAACGGTTTAGGGTACTCCTTCGTCTTGATCGTCATCGGTGTGGTCAGAGAGTTATTCGGAGCCGGTTCGCTGATGGGTATTGAGATTCTTCCCTTGGTTACTGAAGGAGGTTGGTATAACCCCAACGGTTTGTTGTTATTACCACCCAGTGCGTTTTTCTTAATCGGCTTCCTAATTTGGGCTATACGCGCCGTGCAGACCGCGCAGGTTGAAGAGTCCGAGTTCAAGATCGCCAAGCACACCGTTTCCGAGGAGAGCGCGTAATGGAACATTATTTGAGTCTGTTTATTCGCGCTGTATTCATCGAGAACATGGCGCTCGCATTCTTTTTAGGCATGTGCACGTTCCTCGCTGTTTCTAAAAAGATCTCGGCAGCGTTTGGCTTGGGTATAGCGGTCGTTGTTGTTTTGACCATCACTGTGCCGGTCAATAATCTAATCTACCAAAACTTGCTCGCAGACGGCGCATTGGCCTGGGCGGGCTACCCAGACTTAGACCTGAGTTTCTTGGGGTTGTTGTCCTACATCGGTGTTATCGCTGCGCTGGTGCAAATTCTCGAAATGTTTTTAGACCGATACGTCCCGGCGTTGTATTCGGCGCTCGGCGTGTTCCTGCCCTTGATTACTGTGAACTGCGCAATTTTAGGCGCGTCGTTGTTCATGGTGGAGCGAAGCTATAACTTTGGCGAAAGTGTCGTCTTCGGCTTTGGCTCAGGCGTGGGCTGGGCGCTCGCGATTGTTGCGCTTGCAGGGATTCGCGAAAAGCTCAAATACAGTGATGTGCCCGACGGGTTGCAGGGCCTCGGAATAACCTTTATCACTGTGGGACTGATGTCGCTGGGCTTCATGTCTTTCGGTGGCATCGATATTTAATTAGCTGCATTAGCTCTAGGAGAGTCTTGTGTTTACAACTATTTTCTTTGGCGTAGGTATGTTTACCGCTGTGGTGGTCGCCTTGGTAATGGTCATTTTGGCGGCGCGCAGCAAGTTGGTTGCGACTGGAAATATCAGCATAGAGATCAACGGGGGCAAGACGATACAGGTGCCGGCTGGTGGCAAGCTACTCCAAACCTTGGCTGATGCCGATTTGTTCTTGGCCAGCGCCTGTGGTGGCGGTGGCACCTGCGCTCAGTGCAAGTGCATTGTTGCAGAGGGTGGCGGGACGCTTTTACCCACAGAAGAGAGTCATTTCACTCGCCGAGAAGCCAACGAAGGGTGGCGACTTTCCTGCCAAACTCCCGTCAAGCAGGATCTAAAGATTGAGATCCCCGAAGAGGTCTTTGGCGTTAAACAGTGGGAGTGCACTGTTGAGTCGAACGATAATGTCGCGACCTTCATTAAAGAATTGGTGCTGCGACTGCCCGAGGGTGAGGCTTGCGACTTCCGAGCGGGAGGCTATGTCCAATTAGAGTGCCCTCCGCATGCCGTGAAGTTTTCCGATTTCGATATTGGTGAGGAGTACCGCGGTGACTGGGAACACTTTGGCTTCTTTAAGCTTGAGTCTGCATCTCCGGAGACCACTATTCGAGCCTACTCAATGGCTAATTACCCAGAAGAGAGAGGTGTCGTAAAGTTCAACATTCGAGTGGCCACGCCGCCGCCACGAACCGAGGGTTTGCCCCCTGGCGTGATGTCGAGCTGGGCGTTTGGCCTGAAGCCGGGCGATACGGTTAACGTTTACGGTCCTTTTGGCGAGTTTTTTGCGAAGGAAACCGATGCGGAGATGGTCTTTATTGGCGGTGGCGCGGGCATGGCGCCCATGCGGTCGCATCTGTTTGATCAACTTCGCAGGCTCGATACCGATCGCAAGATTTCGTTCTGGTACGGCGCTCGCTCGCTTCGAGAAATGTTCTACGTTGAAGACTACGACACGCTTGCCGCAGAAAACGACAACTTTGACTGGCACGTGGCGCTGTCGGATCCCCAACCTGAAGACGATTGGGACGGTTTGACGGGTTTTATTCACAATGTCTTGTTTGAGCAATATCTCAAAGCGCATCCAGCACCCGAAGATTGCGAATACTACATGTGTGGACCACCCATGATGAACAAGGCATGTATCGAGATGCTTTTGGATCTTGGCGTCGAACGCGAGAACATTTTCTTAGATGATTTTGGCGGTTAGACATCGTTTGAAGTGCATTGCTAGGCCAGCCATCGCGCTGGCCTTTTTGCTTTGTTTGGGTGCGTGTGACTCGAGTCCGAAGAAGGTCCAGCTCAAGGGCGCTGTATTTGGCACCACCTGGACTGTTACCTATCACGGTGAGCCTGACGCACTAACCGATAATGATGTTGAACAGGCCATTACGGGCGCGTTCTCGGTTGTGGATGACAGCATGAACAACTACCGCGAATCATCCACGCTCAGTCAATTGAACAGTCTGCCTGCCGGTGAAGTATTTGAGGTCGACTGGGATTTTGCGCTTGTTTTCAATACTGCAATCGACATTCATCAGGCGACAGCGGGTGCCTATGATCCTTCAGTGTCACCCCTGATTAATCTCTGGGGCTTTGGCCCTGAGGGTGTGACTGAAAGCCCCAAAGATGAGCAGCTTGCCATTGCCAAATCTCATAGTGGCCTTAATCAGTTTGCTTGGGACCTTTCGGACCGAAGTTTTTTGAAGCGAAATACACGCGCAACGCTCGATTTATCGTCGATCGCCAAGGGTTACGCTGTTGACCTTGCGGGCGATGCGCTGGATGAAATCGGTGTTGCGAACTTTATGCTCGAAGTCGGTGGTGAAATTCAAACAAGGGGTGTTAGTCCGAGAGGCGATCACTGGCGACTGGCTATCGAGAATCCAATTCGGGCGGGTGTTGGCAAGCCCTATGCGGCCGTAGCCGTCAGTAATGTGGGTATTGCCACGAGCGGTAACTATCGCAATTTTTTTGAGGTCGACGGAAAGCGATTTTCGCACCTGATCGATCCGAGAACGGGTTACCCGATAGAACATGATCTCGTATCCGCAACAGTCATCCATCCATCGACGATGGTCGCGGACGCCTGGGCGACAGCCCTAATGGTGGTCGGTACGACAGAGGCACTTCGCTTGGCGAATCTTTATGACTTGAGTGTTTACTTGATTTCTCGCAATGGTGAACAGCTGATAAGCTCACACAACCAAGGCATGAGCCGCTGGCTAATAGCGTCAGATAATGGAGAGACAACCCCTTGATTTTTGTAATTAGCTTTTTAGTCTTCGCGCTTATCATCGCGGCGATGGCCGTCGGTGTCATGGCAGGGCGCGCACCGATAAAAGGGTCTTGTGGTGGTATTGGGGCGCTCGGTATTGATCAGTCTTGTGACCTCTGCGGGGGGGACCCCCAGCGCTGCGAGACCGAATCGCGGTCTGCCGATGCTACAGGGACGACGTTATTTGACCCCAACGAGCGCTGATGCTGAGATCGATAGAACTCGACATTGCCAGGCGACTGAGTTTCAGTAAACACCAGCGCGCTTTCACACGCTGGGTGGCTGGCTTCGCAGCCTTAGGCATGGCACTAGGCGTTGCCAGTCTGATTGTGGTGCTTTCCGTGATGAACGGTTTAGCCGGCGAGCTGACAGGTAGACTTTTAAATGCCATTCCACACGTTGAACTTCGATTTCAGGACTATGACGGCGATGCCCAAGCACTCGCAGCGAGGGTTGAATCGTCTCAGTCGGGCGTCATTGCGGTACCGTACATTAAGCGCCAAGTGATGACGCGAAGTGTTTTTGGAACCAGTGGTGCGGAATTAATGGGTCTTGGGACAGGGTCGATCCAGCTCCTCAACGTGCGCGTCGTTGATGGCAGCCTGCAAGGGGTCATGACACAGCCTTACCACATTGCTCTCGGCGCCGGGCTAGCAAATTCGCTAGGCGTCGGCATAGGCGACTCAGTCGAGGTGATTTTACCACGCCTTACTATTACGCCATTTGGCGTATTACCCCGGTATCGGAAGTTACGTGTGGGGGCTGTGGTGTCTGTCGGAGCCTCGCCCGATGCATCGCTTGCGGTCACCTCACTTGAGACCATGAAAAAGTTAAGTGGCGGCGCGTATGTGGACGGTATTCGTCTCCAGTTGGAAGACCCTGATAGCGCCGATAGTGTCGCGCAGCGTCTTGAGGATGAGTATCGAGGGCGCATCAATGCGGTCACGTGGACAGAGTCCTATGGCTCCTTGTTTTCGGCGATTCGGATGGAGAAAATAATGGTGAGTGTTTTGCTCTCTGCACTGATTGCGGTTGCCGCGTTTAACGTGGTGTCATCATTGACGATGTCGGTGGCAGAAAAGCGATCTGATATTGCGTCGCTTCGGGTGCTCGGTCTGACCGCCTCAGGGGTGCGTCGCATTTTTCTGTTGCACGGTTTGATGCTGGCGACGTTCGGGATTGCACTCGGTACGGTCATTGGCGTGCTCACGAGTTTAAATTTGGGGTCGCTGATGGCGCTATTAGAGCGTGTCGTCGGTTGGACACTGTTTGATCCAAGTGTGTATTACATTGGGGGATTACCCACCGACTTGCAGGGCACTGACATCGGCTGGGTAGTGAGCATGGCGCTCGTACTCAGCGTGGTTGCCGCGGTCTACCCAGCCCATCGCGCAAGTAAAATATCGCCAGTCGCAGCATTGGACGGATTGGAGGCTTTTTGATGGTGATTTTGTCAGCCCGCGCAGTGACCAAGACCTACCTCGCATCGGCGGGTCCCGTTTCCGTACTGAGCGACCTAGACTTTGAACTGGCTTTGGGGGACAGAGTCGCGATCGTTGGGACGTCTGGCGCCGGGAAATCGACACTACTCAATATATTGGGTGGTTTAGATACGCCGAGCTCCGGCGTTGTTCAGTTGGGCACGAAAGAACTCACCTCGCTGAACGAAACTGAACTGTGCCAGTGGCGGAATCAAAATCTTGGCTTCGTCTTCCAATTTCATCATTTAATGCCAGAGTTTACTGCGCTCGAGGCAGTAGCGATGCCCGCACGTATCGGCGGTATTTCGCAGCGAGAGGCGTCGACTTCAGCCGAAGCGCTACTGGTCCGTCTGGGGTTGGCTGAGCGGATGCATCATCGACCCAGTCAATTATCGGGGGGGGAGCGGCAACGTGTGGCTATTGCGCGCGCATTGATTAATCGTCCCTTGTGCGTGCTCATGGACGAACCCACGGGAAATTTAGACCCGCATACGGCGGAGTCGGTCATGGCGCTGACACGTGAGCTTGACTTCCAAAGCACCGCACTTGTTGTAGTGACGCATGACCCACAGGTTGCCAAGCGCATGGATCGTCAGTACAGACTGTCCGGTGGCAAGCTCAGTTTGACCGCATACCCATGAGGTGCCCCACTCGCTTTCACTGGGAAATAGCCGCTCGACAAGCACTCGATCCAGGTCTTGGTCTTTCCGCCTTCCTCTCAAAACTATCGATCGTTGGCATGTTGATTGCTGTTTCGCTCCTACTCGCGGCCTTATCGGTAATGAATGGCTTTGAGCGAGAGATGCGGGTGAGAATTCTGAATCTTGTTCCCCATGTGACCGTTCGAGGATTTGCCATGGACCGCGAATGGCAGCAGGTGGTCGATGAGTTAGAGCAAACTGAGTCGGTGATGCGTCACTCCCAGTTCAGTGACATCGACGCATTGTTCACGATCCGCGGCGAGGCAAGGGTTGTTCGTCTCATTATTGCCGACAGCAGTGCCTTGAATGGCCTCGAGGGCTACATTACGCCGACCAGCGAGCGCATCTCCTCCGATGAATTGATCCTGGGAGGCTCGCTTGCCGAAGAGCTGAATTTGCGAGTGGGTGATGTTGTCTCGGTGTTGTTGTCCGGTGGCGCAGGACGTAAAACGCTGATTCCTCGGAACCTTAAATTGGTAGCAACGCTTAATTCTGAAACTGAGATCGATCGTTATTTCGCGTTCAGTGGTCAGGGTATGAACGCGACGCGAGCACTCGCCAATAAGGCGCATGCCATAACGCTTTCTGATCCACTGCAGGCTCGCGTATTTGCAGCGACGCTCCGGCAATCCCTGTCATCGCAATTTTGGGTGTCGGATTGGACCGAGAGTCAGGGCAATTTGTACCAGGCGATTCAACTATCGAGACAGATCGTGTCACTGATGCTGGCTTCGCTATTGTTGATCGCGATCTTCAACGTCGTTACCTCGCTGGTACTCGTTGCTTCTGATCGATCCGCGTCCTCAGCGATGCTTAGAGCAATGGGCGCAAGCAGAGGCGATATCAGCACGATCTTTGTCATTCAGGGAACGATTATTGGCGTTGGAGGTGCTACGTTGGGCGCGGTTTTGGGAGTCGTATTAGCCCTAAGTGCGCCTTATCTCGTTTCCCTGGTGGAGTCGCTGCAGGGAGCAGCGCTTCTCGATACACGTGTTTATCCTCTGGCTTATGTCCCGGTTGATCTTCGCCTGAGAGATTTTATTTTGGTTCCGAGCCTGGCGTTTGTTCTGTCGGTAATATCGTGCGCTGTGCCCGCGATTAGTGCGTCCCGCTTACCCATTAGCCAAGGGCTCATGCAGAGTCGCTAGCGGCGAGACATTTTCCGCTCTCGGCGTCGTTGTGCGCGTTCCGCTATCCGCTGGCTAATGCGAAATCGCCATAAGCCGTCGGCCACAAAATAACCCACAAAGGCGGAAGCGAGTCCCATGACCAGGCAGCCGAGTAAAAATGGTGGCCAGATGCGGAGAATTTCCGGATTCAGTGGATCCAGCCAGTTAATCGCTGACACATCGATCGGCGGTGTGCTGAGCAGCGCGCTCCCAATGAGGTAAGCAGCAACATAGATGACCGGCATGGTTAGGGGGTTCGTGACAAAGATGAGTGAGAATGACAGTGGCACGTTAGCACCTACACGGATCGCAATGAGCACGGCGACAATCATCTGACCGGGTAACGGGACCATTGCACAAAACAACCCAATTGCGGCGGCGCGAGCGATTGAGGTGCGACTGATATGCCACAGCTCGCGCCGTTCCAAAACATTTTTGAGAAAGCCGAGCCCTTTCACCTCCTTGAGATGAGTGGGAGAGGGCAGCAATTTTCGAAGGGACCGCTTGGGCATAAGTACCGCTTTTCTATTCTCCAGTGAGGGCTGATACCACTATTTGTCGTTAAAACCGACCAAGGCCCTCTGCGTTTAGCTTTTTTGCAAACAACAATCATGGTGTGTTGCGCTCAGTATGAGGCCGATGAAAAGCCACCGCCACTTACGAATGAGTGAAATCTCACAATTTTTGACGCTGAATCGTGCGGCATTACTCTTTATGGCCACGGTGCTGTTCTCTATTGTGCTGCCCGGTCCGCTGTTTTGGGCTGTTTCAATGAGTATTTGTATTTGCGCGCCTCGCATGACACGTCAAAGACGAGTGAGCTTCGCCGTATGCGGTGGATTATTAGTGGGTATGTTCCACTACATCGATGTCACCGGGTCGCAATTGACGCATGAGTGCCTGCAGGACGAGATGAAAATTCGTGCGGAGGTCGTCTCGTTCCCTGTGGTGGTGAAAGCCCCTCATAGCGACCGACTGAACCTACTGAGCCTCAAAGTCCTTGATTTAGATTCGCTCAACTGTGTCGGTATCAGTCGGATTTCTGCGATGTATGTTCCCAAACCGACCGAGGTGGTCCCGCAGCTAGGCGATCTGATCGAAGCACGCGTCCGCTTAAAGCGCCATGACACACGCTGGAGTCAGGGCGGGTTACCGGGCAACGTTCGGTTTTTGTCATCCAGTCTAGACGCGCGTGCTTCCATCAGAGATATTGTCATCGTAAAGCCCCCATCGACTTTGAGCAGTGCAGCTCTGCGAAGGAGCCTGAGCCGCACGGTCGAGGGGCCGGCCACTTCTGAAATCTCGCAACGTCTACTTTTAGCACTGTTGCTGGGCCGCCAAGACGTTCTTAGCCAACTTGATTGGGATCTCCTGCGGCGGTTTAGCTTGACCCATGTATTCGTAGTGAGTGGGCTGCACGTTAGTCTGGTGACAGTTTGGGTGGCGTTCGTGTTGTCGCTACCCAGGCGACTTTTTTGTTTAGCTGGTGACCGAGGAGGCCTTCTGAGCGCCTTTGTGGGAGTGAGTGTCACGGCGATTTTTTACGTTACGTTGACCGGAAGTTCGCTTCCTGCACAAAGAGCCCTGTGGATGACACTTTTAGGCTTTTTCGCGCGCGCCATACTTTGGCGCTGTGATCCTGCCTCCGTTCTGTGTGTCGCGGCAGCTGTGTTGATCGCGCTCAATCCCTGGAGCGCACTGACTCCTGGATTTTGGCTGAGCATTGTATTGACGGGGTTTATTTTGCGCGAACTCAATAGACCAAACCCGAATGGTGTTCGGGCCTGGTTGCGGTTAAATATTGTCCTTGGACTTACATCGTCCGTCTTATCGGTGATCTTTTTTCAACAGTTCTCGCTCGCGGCGGTACCCGCAAACCTGCTTTTAGTCCCGCTACTGACCAACCTTATTCTTCCGCTAGGATTGTTTGCATTGGTTCTTCAAGGCGTTAACGGCGATTTCGCAGACTTTCTAATTTCGTTGTGTAGTGGATTTCTCGACGTATTTTTAGCTGGCGTATCAGCAGTGGATGTTCATTCGGGCGCTTGGTTTGTGACCTCGGTCTGGTTGCATACAGGCATACTCTTGCTGCTCTCGTGCCTGATGCTCTGCACCTTACTCACTGCAAAGGCACGACTGTTGCTCTCACTTGTACTGTTAATAACGCTTACCGCTTCTTCCCGCGACGATGCTCGCTTTAAGCTGGAGTTTGCGGATGTGGGGCAGGGGACACTTGTCATCGCACGCCTATCAGATGCAGTTATGATTTATGACACGGGGGGTGTGAGCTGGGGCGGTAGGGTTGGTTTTGAGCGCGACGTCCTTGGCCGGCTTAAGAAGCTTGGTATCGACGAGGTGGATCTCTTAATTGTCAGTCACGGCGACCTTGATCATGCGGGGGGTCTCTCATCGCTACTGTCGAATTTTAGTGTCAAGACTCATCTGGGCTTTAAGGGCAAACCGTGTAGGGTTGGACAAGAGATTATTCTTGGAAGGTTTTTAGTGGTTTCGATACTTTCCGGTACCGGTCACAACGCACTCGACACTAATGCGGATTCGTGTGTGGTCAGGCTTAAGGTGCACGGAAGGCAAATCATAATGCCAGGCGACGTTCCGGCGGCCACTGAGATGAGTCTTATTGCACATCAGCAGATAAGGCCCCCGGTAGACGTTCTGCTTGCGCCGCATCACGGCTCCAACTCTTCCAGCAGTCCAAGCTTCATCGATGCCCTCAACCCAAGAGAGGTGTTTTTCACCACGAAATTAGACAACCAATTTGGCCACCCGCATCCCTCCGTGATTAGTCGCTACCAACGTCGAGGATCGCAGTTATGGGACACCGGGATTTTTGGTGGCATCAGCGTCACCGTCAGCCCGGACAGCGCGATGACGATCAAGCCGCAGAGACAGATATTTTCTCCCTATTGGGCGTCTATTCTATAGCGATTTGCTAGGTGGGTTGCCTGGACTGGCAGGGTATACTCGTCAGAGTTGTCCGAGGGAACGTTATGGTTGATTTACTTGTTACTGGCGGGTGGGTAATGCCACTGATCGTAGTCTGTTCAGTGATTGCGCTGACGATCTGTGTTGAGCGGTTCACCGCACTTGACCGAGTAAAGGTGGCACCGCCGCACTTGTTGGCTACGGTTTGGCGGGATCTCAACCAGGGTGAGTTGTACGCACAAAAGCTGGTGCAGCTGCGAGCGAACTCACCATTGGGAGCAATTTTAGCCGCCGGTATCGCCAATCGGGAGCAAGGCCGCGAGGTGATGAAGGAGAGTATCGCTGAGGCGGCCAGTCATGTGGTTCACGACCTTGAAAAGAACCTCAACACCTTAGGCACTGTTGCTGCGATAGCACCGCTCTTGGGTCTTTTGGGAACCGTGGTTGGGATGATCGACGTATTTACTCAAATTACGACTGTAGGGACCGGTAACGCCAATGCGCTTGCTGGGGGGATCTCAGAGGCGCTTGTAACTACCGCAGCAGGTCTCATTGTTGCCATTCCTGCCCTGGTGATGCACCGATACTACACTGGATTGATCGATGCGATCGTAGTCGATTTAGAGCGAGAGGCGATTAAACTTGTGGATGCGATCCACAGTGGATCTGGGCAGGATTACTCCGCGTGAAGTTCAGACGTCAGAGGCGAGATTCGTTGGCAGTCAATGTCACACCGCTGATCGATGTAGTGTTTTTGTTACTTATTTTTTTTATGGTGTCGACCAGTTTTACAGACCTCAGTGAGCTTGTCGTTAATCTGCCAGAGGCCGAGGGTGAGTCGGCACAAGATAAGACCAAGGGGCTCGAGGTCATCATAACCGCAGGTGGCGCTATGTTTCTTAACGGAACGCCTTTCCCGGCCGATGCGGAAAATTTACGTGCCATCATCATTGAAAAATCGGGGAGTAGGCGCGATATCCCTGTTTCAATAGTCGCTGACGGTGAAACGCGTCATGCTATGGTTGTGATGTCGATGGACACCGTCAGTCAATTGGGCTTTAAACGGTTGTCTATTAGTACCCAGAAGCCCTTATCCGGTGAGTAAGTTGGCAGAAAAACCCACTCAGCAAGTGACAGATACGCAGCTTTACGGCCGGTTGCTTCGATATGCCTTTGCCTACAAGGGATCGCTCATTTTGAGCATTTTGGGCTACGTTGTGTATTCATTGGGCAATGTTCTACTGGCTGATTTGACGCAGTTTCTGCTGGACTCCTTGGGTGAGGAGGCCACTGTGGGGCCTGGCTTTGTGGCGCAAGCTGCCCAATGGATTTGGCCGCCGGGTGACAAGTCGGCGACGGACTATGCGCGTATTGCTGTTCCGGTGGCCGCGGTAATCCTGTCCCTGGGGCGCGCGCTGGGCTTCTTTGCTGGCAGCTACTTTATGAACAAAGTGGCGCGCTCGGTAGTTCATGTGGTGCGCACCGAGCTATTTAATGTGTTGGTACGAGTACCTAAAGCCCATATCGATCAATACTCAACCGGCGAACTTCTCTCCAAAGTCACGTTTAATGTAGAGCAGGTGAGTGGCGCCGCCTCTGATGCACTCAAGACCATTTTGCGTGAGGGTTTAACGATTATCGCGCTAGTGGCGTACATGCTGTATCTGAACTGGGAGCTGACGGCAATTTTCTTCGTTGTAGCGCCGGCGATCGGCGTGGTCGTGCAGGTTATAGGAAAACACTTCCGCCGTTATAGTCGCCGAATTCAGGACTCAATGGGGTCAGTCACAGAGGTGACAGCGGAGAGCCTAGCTGGGCTGGATGATATTCGAGTGTATGGTGCAACCGGGCAGATTAGTGCTCGCTTTGCCTCCGTCAGTTTGTTTAATAAACAACAGAGTTTGAAGTTGGCGTTTGTCCAGGCGGTGTCAACGCCCATCATTCAAACCTTATTGGCGCTCGCTTTAGGTGCATTATTCTGGTTCGCATTAGACCCCGAGGTCTTGTCTGAGTTTAGTGCGGGATCATTGGTTGCCTTCATCACCGCCGCCGCGCAGTTGGGGAAGCCGATACGTACGCTGAGCAATATTCAGAGCATTATTCAAAAGGGGTTAGCCGCTGCCGAAGATATTTTCCACCAGCTTGATACGCCACTAGAAACTGACCAAGGACAGGTCGTTTTATCGCAGGTAGAGGGTCGCATAGATTTCGAAGCCGTCGCCTTTAGATATCCTGGCGCTCTGATTGATGCCGTGCAGAGCGTGTCCTTTTCGGTGAAGCCCGGGCAGACCGTTGCGGTCGTGGGACGCTCAGGCAGCGGTAAGAGCACGTTACTGAAATTGCTCGCGCGCTTCTATACACCATCGGCGGGACACATTTCCCTCGATGGACAAAACATACAAGCTGTAGACCTTCAAAACTACAGAGAACAATTTGCGTTTGTGCCCCAGAAAATCAATCTCTTTAGTGACACGGTGGCCGGGAATATTGCGATTGGGAATAGGGCTGCAAGTACGCGTGATGCGATTGTGGATGCGGCACAAAAAGCCCATGCAGATGCGTTTATCAAGGAGCTCAACTCGGGTTACGACACCCTCATTGGGGAACAAGGGGTTGGCTTGTCCGGCGGGCAGCAGCAACGCATAGCGATCGCTCGAGCTCTGTTGAAGTCTGCGCCTGTTCTGATTCTAGATGAAGCCACTTCGGCACTGGATAATGAGTCAGAAGCCCTCATCCAACTCGCCTTGGAAAGCTCTCGTCAGGGCAGGACGACCTTCGTCGTCGCGCATCGATTATCAACCATTGAAAGCGCGGATACGGTGTTGGTGATGGACGAAGGAAAAATTGTCGCGCAAGGCTCTCACTCAGAGCTTTTAGCGCAAGAGCCGCTTTACAGAGCCTTACATCAGCACGGATTCTCGGAAGCTTGAGTAAGGTTCGGGATCATGTTGAGCGATGGGTTAATGCGTCGTGGTACGGATCTTTTCGCTGGACACTTATTTTCTTGCCGCTCTTACCTGTCGTTTGGTCCCTCGTGTGGCTTAAGCGGCGGGTGACGGCGCAAAAGGCGCGACCGGTCGATTCGCGCGTGCCGGTTATCGTGGTGGGTGGAATAACCGCTGGCGGCACGGGCAAAACGCCGTGCCTGATCGCACTGTCGCAAACGCTCATTAAGCGGGGTTACAACGTTGGTGTTGTAAGCCGAGGCTATGGTCGTAAGTCGCCCGAGACAACGATCTTTGTTGAGGCCGAGCACAGTGCCGAAGACGTGGGTGACGAGCCCCTCTTGATCAAACACACCGTGCCCGGAGTCCATGTGCTGGTTGCGCAGTCGCGTCAAGAGGCCGTGTTAAGACTACTTGAGGCCAAAACAGTCGATGTCATTCTGTCAGACGACGGATTACAACATTACCCGCTCTACAGAGACTTTGAAATCCTTGTCATGGATGCCAGCCGAGGCCTCGGTAATGGATTTTTGCTTCCGGTAGGTCCTCTCAGGGAGCCGCGCTCGCGCCTAGCGTCAGTTGACTGTGTCTTGGTTCGTAATGGTGTTCATCCGACCACCTCATTCGTCTACGTGATCAAGGGGTTTAGAAGCGTGATCACCGGTGAGCGGTTAAGCTTAGACGCCGGTCTTGCAGCCTGGCAGGGTGCTCAAGTGGTCGCGGCCACAGGGTTAGGACAGCCTGAGCAATACTTCGAGATGCTCAAACGCAAAGGTCTGACCTTTGACACGCTGACGGTTGCGGATCACGCCGTTTTGCCGATGGAAGAGATTGCTGCAGGTTATGTACCCGACGTTGTACTGATTACTGAAAAAGACGCAGTAAAACTTAAGGGCCCTGCGTGCGACAATGTCTGGGTCGTCGAAATAGAGGCGTTGTTGCCCAGTCATTTGGTCGATCAGCTTGATAAGCTGATGGGCCAACGGGGCGAGTAGAGAGGAGCTTCCCATGTACCACATCGTTATTCCTGCTCGTTACGGCTCAACCCGTCTCCCCGCAAAGGCCCTCGCTGATATTAATGGTAAACCCTTGGTGTATTGGGTATGGCGACGCGCACTGGCGAGCAGTGCGCTATCGGTAACGGTTGCTACCGACGATGCGCGAATCTTCGAAGCCCTAGCACCGCATGGTGCGCAGGTCCTAATGACGGACCCAGCGCACCCTTCAGGCACCGATCGCCTTGCCGAGGTCGCTCGACTCAAAAACTGGCCGATGGACGCGATTATCGTCAACCTACAGGGCGATGAGCCGCTGATGCCGGTTGCGAACTTGGAACAGGTGTCTGCTTTGTTAGGGCGCTATAAGACTGCCTCTATTGCGACGCTGTATGAACCGATTACGTCTAAGGAACAGTTTGTGGATGCATCGGTTGTGAAAGTGGTGGGCGATGCATCGGGGCGAGCGCAATACTTTTCACGTGCACCGATACCGCACGTCCGCGACCCTATGGGCGAAAAGTGCCCGCAGAACGCACGACGGCATATAGGACTGTACGCTTATCGAGTGAGCTATCTCGACGACTTTGCGAGTCAACCGGTTGCACCGTATGAGCACTTAGAGTCGCTGGAGCAGTTACGTGCACTGCATTGTGGTCACGAAATTCGGATCGCTCAGGCGCGTGAGGTGGTGCCCGCTGGCGTCGATACGCCGGCTGATCTTGAAGCGGTTAGGGCCTTAATGGCGACGTAATGACGATCCAAGAACTCGTTCAATTAAGATCGTTTAATACGCTGAGATTAAGCTCGGTTGCGGAATTCTTTGTGCGCGCCTCCTCGTCCGAGGGCGTGCTGGAGGCGTTGCAAGTGGCTCGCGCAAAGAAGCTTTGTGTAAGGGCGATTGGAGGCGGGAGCAACGTTATCTTGCCGCCAGAGCTATCAGGACTGACACTGAATGTAGCGCTAAAAGGGCGCACTGTCGTGTCTCAGAGTTCAGAAGAGGCCGTTGTCCGAATTTATGCTGGGGAAGACTGGCACGAAACGGTCATTTGGGCACACGAGCTCGGTTTATACGGGCTTGAGAATCTTGCCTTGATACCGGGGAGCGTGGGCGCCGCCCCCGTTCAGAATATTGGTGCCTACGGTGCTGAGGTGGCGGAGCGTATAGAGCGACTACAAGTCATTCACAGAAGGACATCGGAGGTCCTTTGGCTGGCTAACTCGGCGTGCGACTTTGCGTACAGGGACAGTTTTTTTAAATCAAGCGAAGGACGTGAATGGATTATCACTGCCGTTGAGCTCCGGTTAAGTAAATTACCGATCACGAATACCACCTATCCGGCGCTGATAGGGG